>NZ_QTMD01000040.1:0-34474 GCF_003602995.1 Bacteroides sp. AF25-38AC
GTTTGGAACTTCTCTTTTCTGGTTTGCCCATAATCAGCCGCATAGCGGATGACTACGGGCAAACCGGGAATGAGAACAGTCATTCCGATGAAGGGGAGGGTGGGGAAGAATACTGCGTGAACGCAAAAACACTCTCGGATATGTAGCAAAAAAAAGCGGCACTAGGCCGCTTCAATCATTTGCTTGCTTTTTTCTTTTTAGAGACAGCCTTCTGTTTAGGCTGATCCGGTTTTTCTTCTTCTTTTTCCGGAGCCGGATAAAACTTGGTGGCTACCATCACAATGCGGTTACGCTTCTCCCCACTTTTAGAATCCGTCCATTCTTCCGGCTTAAAGTAGCCTTCAACGGTTATCAGCTCACCTTTTTTCAATACATCGAAGGAATCCAGTGCTTCATTCTTTCTCCAGGCTTCAATCCCCATGAAAGCGGAAACATAAGAGGTTTCTTCACCTGTCTTGTCTGCACGGCTGACCGCGATAGAAAAGCGTGCTACGCTTGCTGTTTCAAAACTACGGATTTCTGCATCCTTACCGATAAAACCTGTTACTGCGAATGAATTTTCAATCTTTTTCATATCTCTGATTTTTTAGAAGTTAATTAATCAATTTTACAGTGCAATAACTGATTGTTGGCTTTGGGGGACACCATGAAAAAAGATATAAATACTCTTTTTATGCTGGCCGGAAAAAGGAAGATTTGTAACTTTTTTATTGGTGAAGATGGCAGCAAATAATTCGGGTTAAATACGCTTTTTATGCAAGGCAAAAAAAGGAAGATTTCAGACGAATAACAACGTGGTGTTTGTGAATCGTCCCCTTATCCCCGTAAAAGGGGTTAGCAACAATCTATATTTGCAACGGAAAATGATTTGACTTCCCTAAAAAATGATATGAAAAAGACAAAACTTGAAAATCAGCAACAGGTTTGGAAAGGATGCAAAAAACAACCGGTCAGACAGCAAGCATGGCACATTCCGAAAATATGGTCAGCCGCCTATCGACACACCGGAAGAAACCTCTGCAATTCCTTTTAAAAAAATGAAGCCGAAGAATGAAGCATACAATATTCCACGTATCGAAAAAAGTGACTGCACGATAAAATGAAAGGCTGCAACGGAAGAACAGACTTGCGGATTCTGCGGGGAGAACATAACCATACAGGCATACAGCCACTACAACTGTTTCCGGAAAAAGAAGATTATACAACCGGAAAAACAGAAAGGCATCCACTCGGAGAAAAGCAAGCAAACGATTGAAGCGGACTGCCGATTTAGCGGCGAAATATCCGACTACCTATATACAGCCCTAAAAGGCTGGGGCATATGGGTAAGCAACAGACTGCCGGGCAAATAAAAGGAGAGTGGCATAGCCGCCGGAAAGAGGTTGTCTCGATGTGGCCGAAGCTCCGAAAGCAGACCGGATATGCCTCTCTCCTTTGCCTTCCCCATTCCTGGATTTCACACAATCACGGAGCCTGCGAGTGACTATGAGAAATCCTGAAACGGGGACAGTCACTCCGCTGAAAGGGTGGGTGGGAAACATGTGACTTTCTCCAAAATAACAAATAGGGGTATAAAGATCTCAAAAGAAAAGAAAGCCGTTCCAGAAAAGACTGGAGCAACTATCACCATCTACTGTTCTTTAAGTTAATTGCAGCAAATCCAAATCATCAGTGACCAATCCATCCAATACATGTTGGATTTTATCAAATATAGCCTTATCTATGCCATACGTGGCGCATAACGATTGAAATTTGCTTACAGCATCGAACACCTGTAATATCTTCTTTTCGGGCTCCTCTACAAAATCCTCGGCAAAGTTGACGAAATCACTTGTAGTCAAGGCAGACCTTTTGCCCATCACGCCCATCGAATGAATGTGTGCTGAAGAATTTTCCCATGTATTTGCCGTGAACATTACATCATATGCAGGTGATAAACGCCATACCCCTGCCTTATCCATGATAAACGATATGTTCTTATTATGATCATCGGATATACCTGCGACATAATTAAATACCATTCTGATAAATATCTGATCTTTGTCTTCCTGGGGAAGTTTCAGAGTCTCTGCTATCCAACACAGCTTCATATAATCATCTGCACCCGGCATAATGGCCGCAAGGGTCTGACTAAAGAGCTTTTCTCCATTCTTACGATCAAATCTTTCCGTTACGAAATGATTTCTTCCATCAATTTCTTTCAGGAAGCATGGCATCATGTTGATTCCCGCCGCCTTTGCCATTTCGCTATATACCATTTCTATCTCTGTGGTAGGAGAGTCATCTGCTTCTTTAAATTTGATGATATACTGCTTAAAATTTTCAGGCAAATCCACCTGGCCGGAACGAAACTCTTCCGTTTCGAGATTATAGGCAATCACTGCCTTCGGGCGCATGCCACCGGCAGAAGTTCCAAGATATATCAACTTTTTCATCGTGAGGCTATCCTCCGGTGATATGACAGCAGCATCTCGATCATTATATATTTTAGAAGCCAAAGTTGCCAATGATGACATATTTACTGACTCATGGATGGCATCATCATTAAATTCCGGTTCAAATTCCAATGCTCCCATAGCCCTCTTGCCAATATAAGAGAGCTTCAATAGAGGCAATGATTCCGTAACCTTTATATTATTATCCGTGAGCCATTGGTCAAATAGGGAAGCCCCCCATTTGTCAGGAAGCGCATCTGCAAGAAATTCCGGAAGCCCTTGATATAATTTATCTTTATTCCCATAGAAAGACGCAAACAAAGGGGTTCTCTTAGGGTGTGTGGAAGGGCATATATCATAATCTTGTTTCCTATATTCATCCGTAAATTGGAATACAGAACAATGCTTTTCAAAGTCCCAATTCAATTTGCCAATGCAAGTCCCCCACAGATATACATTCACTATAATCGGCTCTTTCTTCATACCATCTTACGTTTACCGTTAATTCTTTGTATTCTTTTACCTGTTTTTTCATTGATTAGGAAAGGGGAGTCTGGAAGTTCCGGAACCAAACCGACAACGCCTTCAAGAGTTCCACTTATACGCAAAATCTTAAGCAATGTACTTAGGGCAATATCACTTACTTTACAAGATTCTATTCTCTTAATAGTAACGATAGATACTCCTGCCTTATCCGCAAATTCTTGCTGGGAAAAACAGCAGCTAAGTCTTATAGACTTAACTCTCTTGCAGATTTCCTTTACAATACATTCATCTGAAAATTCGTATATTGTATATGTATCATATAATCTTTTCATAGAAAAACATATTTAGGTATCATTTTTGATACAAAAATACCGATAAATCTGAAAATCACCAAATTAAGAAACACTTTTTTTATAATCTTCTGCCGCATTAGCAAACGATTGAAGCGACCTTGTGCCGCTTCAATCGTTTGATTGCTTTTTCTTTTTAGTCCGGGGGTTCTTATTTTTCCGGAGTCGGGTAGAACTTAGTAGCTACCATCACAATGCGGTTACGTTTCTCCCCACTTTTAGAATCCGTCCATTCTTCCGGCTTAAAGTAGCCTTCAACGGTAATCAGTACATCTTTTTGCAGTATCCAAAAAGCATAGCGGTCTTCCATCTTACTCCAGGCTTCAACTTTCATAACAGAGGAAACAAATGTTTTTTCTTCATTTATCTTGCCTATGCGACTGACCACAATAGAGAAGTGTGCAACCTTTACTATTTCGAATAAATGGATTTCTGCATCCCTACAAATCCTGCCTGTTACTGCGAATGAATTTTCAATCTTTTTCATATCTCTGATTTTTTAGAAGTTAATTAATCAATTTTACAGTGCAATAACTGATTGTTGGCTTTGGGGGACACCATGAAAAAAGATATAAATACTCTTTTTATGCTGGCCGGAAAAAGGAAGATTTGTAACTTTTTTATTGGTGAAGATGGCAGCAAATAATTCGGGTTAAATACGCTTTTTATGCAAGGCAAAAAAAGGAAGATTTCAGACGAATAACAACGTGGTGTTTGTGAATCGTCCCCTTATCCCCGTAAAAGGGGTTAGCAACAATCTATATTTGCAACGGAAAATGATTTGACTTCCCTAAAAAATGATATGAAAAAGACAAAACTTGAAAATCAGTAACAGGTTTGGAAAGGATGCAAAAAACAACCGGTTAGACAGCAAGCATGGCACATCCCGAAAAGATGGTCAGCCGCCTATCGACACACCGGAAGAAACATCTGCAATTCCTTTTAAAAAAATGAAGCCGAAGAATGAAGCATATCATATTCCACGTATCGAAAAAAGTGACTGCACGATAAAATGAAAAGCTGCAACGGAAGAACTGACTTGCGGATTCTGCGGGAGAACATAACCACACAGGCATACAGCCACTACACCTGTTTCCAATAAAAGAAGATTACACCACCGGAAAAGCAGAAAGGCTCCACTCGGAGAAAAGCAAGCAAACGATTGAAGCGGACTGCCGATTTGGCAGCGAAATATCCAACTACCTATCTACAGCCCTAAAAGGCTAGGACATATGGGTAAGCAACAGACTGCCGGGCAGTCACTCCGCTGAAAGGGTGGGTGGGAAAAAACTAAGTGGACGCAAAAAACAACCTTACCATTGGGGGATAAACTTCCCCCTATTTTCACTTCACATATTCTTTACCCCACTTCAATTGATTCAACAAACTTCAACAACAAAGCGACTGTTACCGTATGAAATGAAAGCTGATTGAACAACTTATGCGCTTTCAGCATCTCAATAGCGGCTTCAGCCGTAACAACTCTCTGTTCATAAAGCCGAATTGTCGCATATAACTGGTCATTTGCGACAGGCCCCATTATTAGGTCATAGTCACCGTTTTCTCTTCCTCTGCGGTTGTTGACAACAAACTCCAGCCATTCTTTTGTCGCACCCATAAACCGAAGAACCGGATATTCCCTATCAAGAATATCATCGGGAACTTCATAAACAGAGACGATTGCTTTTTCGCTCTGTTCCCTGTTCTTCTTCAACAAAGCCCATTTTTTTGCTTGTTCAAAGTTGGTTGTCGTATAAAATCCCTTCCCAAAGTCCGTAGCCTTCCGTCCTTTCTGTATATTAGGGCGTTTCACGGTAACTGTAGATCCATGAAATAGTCTCATTTTCTTTTATTGATATAAGTCGTTATAGTATCTAATATATATTCGGGGTCTTGGGTATGAAGCATTTCAAAAGTCTCATCCAAAAAATCAAAAACCCCATAGTCCGAAAACAACAACAAGGTTTCTTCCGCACTTTGTTTCTTTTCCTCCCTATAATTCTCAATGCAGAACATCTTGAAAAGCAGGATCTTCGTGTCACCGTTATACCGTCGTTTTTCTTCTGTTTTTTCCTTCTCCAATGTTTCATAAAGCGACAATGTACTTGAATACCATAACTTGGTACTCTTATCCAGCAAAGATTTATACAACTTGGAAGAATATATATAATACAGTGCATCGCCTAAAGGCAATGCCTTTTTCTTCATGACCAGTTCTACCAGCTCTCTCATCACGAATGGGAGCATGGTTGAGTCAAGTTCTCCTTGATTTTTATGAGTAATTTCCATATTCTTGTTGTTATTACTTTAGCATATTTTCGAAAACACCTTCTTCACAGTTCTTTATACACACCTGACACTCGGCCACCACTTCTCTTAATATTCGGGCACATTCTTCATTCGAATGCCCTTGCAGTAATTCATAGGCATATCGCATCAGTTCATTAGCTTCCATTGTTTCCATCCTTATCAATAATATTCAAGTTCATCATTATTTTCTGCAACGACTCCATATTTGGAGTTCCTAACCAACACACACCTATGCAAAAGGTCATATTGTTCTCTGTATCTGAAAAACGCATATTGTTTTACCTTTTACAAACATTGTTGTCCCATTAAAATCTAAAAGAGTTCTTTGAAATATTTGAAATTTAGTTAGTTACAGCGATTTTCCGAGCGAACGGACTTGAATTTGTAGCTTTGCATCAGATTAATCCGATGGCATATGTTCCAAGACAAATACGTTTTCGCTCAATTGGCTTCATTTCTGAATCGAAGTAAGTTTAACCGCATAGTCACCAAGTATGATGGTGATAAATATGTGAAGCACTTCACCTGCTGGAATCAACTACTTGCTTTGATGTTTGGTCAACTTTCTAATCGTGAAAGTCTGCGAGATTTGATAGTTGCTCTTGAAGCTCATCATTCCAAATGTTATCATTTAGGAATGGGTAAAAATGTATCAAAGTCATCGCTGGCAAGAGCAAATCAAGATAGAGACTATCACATCTTTGAAGAATATGCTTACTACCTGGTTAGCGAAGCACGACAAAAGTGTGCTAATCATATTTTCAAACTTGGCGGTAACGTTTATGCTTTCGATTCGACTACTATTGACCTGTGCCTTTCAGTCTTTTGGTGGGCAAAATTCCGCAAAAAGAAAGGTGGTATCAAAGTGCATACATTATATGATGTGGAAACACAGATTCCTGCATTCTTTCATATCACGGAAGCATCCGTACACGATTCTAAAGTTATGATTGAAATTCCTTATGAACCAAGCTCTTATTACATCTTTGACCGCGGTTATAACAACTTCAAAATACTGTATAAAATTCATCAAATTGAAGCCTACTTTGTTGTCAGAGCAAAAAAGAATCTCGGGTACAAATCCATCCAATGGAAACGTAGGCTGCCTAAGAATGTGCTTTCAGACGCAAGTGTATTTCTGACAGGATTCTATCCTAAACAATATTATCCAGAGCCACTTAGATTGGTTAAATATTGGGATGAAGAACAAGAACGAGAATTTACATTCATAACCAATGCGATGCATATATCTGCGCTTCAAGTTGCTGAACTTTATAAAAATCGCTGGCAGGTAGAGCTGTTTTTCAAATGGCTCAAGCAGCACCTTAAAATCAAAAGATTTTGGGGAACTACAGAGAATGCTGTTCGAATACAGATATATGCTGCTATATGCGCTTACTGTTTGGTGGCAATCATTCAACACGATATGCAACTGAACAGAAGTACATATGAAGTGTTACAAATACTGAGCATCTCATTGACTGATAAGACTCATCTGAGAGACCTCTTTGATAAAACTAAATTTCAAAATGACAAAGAACGATTCGGACCAAATGGGCCAAGTTTATTTAATTTTTAATTCGTCCCAATTTTAATGGGACACTAATGTTTTACAAAGGTAAAACAATTAAGTAAAATTCATCTATCATTGCTTTTCATATTTATTGTGTCTTTCTCTTTTGCATCGGAAGTATTAGCACTTACAGCAACCAGACAGTATGACATCGCCACGTTTGATCATACCGCTGGAAAACAACGATATACAATCTGAATCAAAACAGATTGTATATCACCAATTTCTTTTTTTGTGCCTTGTTAAACGTATAAGAAGTTCCTCCGGCAGATTTTCCATCCCAATAGGCAATCAGCCTACAGGCGTGTGAAATCATGTAATCATTACGGTGGGCATAGCATTGGGCATAATAATATTCGGATAGAACTACCACCTTGTCGGCTTGGCGCAAAATATCAGCATACCTCTGTTTGTCCTCTTTGTTGAAATACACATCTTGCCCGACATAAGGAACAACCGCCACCAAAACCATATCGGGATATTGTTTCCTTTGTTCAAGTACGGTATGAGCAGCCATCATGTCAAATCCAACCGCACAACCAATATAGAAAAAACGGATTCCATTCTCATAGCAGAAACGTACCTCTTCATTCAACGATACGGACAAAGCATATTTATTTGTTCGTATCGTTCTATGACCGGTAAAAGCAACGGACATCATTTTCATCCATTTATCACGTGCCTTTCTACATATATCCAACGAACCTGCCGAAGTTTCATACACCATTCCATTCACCTCATAACGATAAGTGAACCAAGTAGTATCTCCAAAGATATCCTTCTGCTTCTCTATATAACTCTCTTTTTCTTTCATCTTATAACATACGGACAACTGTTTTACCTAAAAAGAAACCTCCCAAAACCTCACCTCCTATTTTTTCCAACTGACATGCGAAACGAGCATACGAAAACCCTTTTGTTAAAATATCGTCAAATACCAAGATTTTCTTACCCCGAAAAAAGTCCTTGTCAAATTCTATCACTTGTACTTTTTGAAGCGACTTGCTGTCAAATTTCTCGTGAATAGCCAAACGATCTCCACTGACACGTATATGTTCATACGCATTGATAGCACCTGAAAACTTACACACAGCCGAAGCAAACCCCTTATAACGAAGTTCATTCTTATCAGCGGAAGAAGCCGGAACACAAGCAAAAACAATATTCTTAACATCATCACCAAAAACTTGATGTAACTTATTCGCTATCATCCAAGCTATATTCAAATAAGCTTTTCCATCCTTAAAACTCCATATCATCTTACGAATTTGCCATTCTCTTTCCGTTGCCTGCCGATATTGCATAGGAAGATACTCAAAGAAAGAAAACATCATCTTATGCCATTGTCTGTCTAAACTAGGATATTTACTCTGATGTGCCATAGTCTTTTATCTATTAAAATTAAACTTATGCTTCAGCTAGATTTAAAGACCTTTTTTTAAACCCCTTTCCGGGATGGCCTTTTCTTTCTGCCGACTTTTTTTTTGAGCTTTCATGCCCCATCTGAGTTTATGAGCCTTTTTTTTACGGCACACAACAATAAGGAAGGAGGGATTAAGAAAAGTTTTGGACGACAAAAAATGTTGGGGACAGCGAAGCCGTCCGGCGTTATTTTTTTCGGGACAAAGGGCGAAGACCGGAACTCTTTCGTATCCATCCACCGAAATAAATTTGCCGCTCAAAAACAAAGGATCTCAGATGGAGCTATGAAAAAAGCACATTAGGGGAGGCAGAAAACAAGGAAAAGGGCAGTACGGAAAGTAAAACAAGCCATACGGTTTTGCAAGCAAAACCATACTCCTATCTCCCTGCCACAAGTGACAGGGGGGAACGGGTTAGCAACGGACTGCCGGGACAAACGGTAAAAGGAAGGGACTGCAATACGGAAGAAGGAGGTTGTTTCGGCAATGCCGAAGCTCCGGATGATGACCATTGCAATCCCGCCCACGTTTGGAACTTCTCTTTTCCGGTTTACCCATAATCAGCCGCATAGCGGCTGATTACGGGTAAACCGGGAATGAGAACAGTCATTCCGATGAAGGGGAGGGTGGGAAAGAATACTGCGTGAACGCAAATTAATGGGATTACCAGTAACTCCAAGCGTTTTTTGCTACTTTTTTGGGGTGCTTGCCAAAAAGTAGCGGACAGCAAAATACCCTCCCTTCCCTAATCCCAAAGAAGGGAGAATGTGCTTCATTGAAGGTATATAGGTTCCGTTCCCTGATTATAACAATACATAGTGTTATTTCTGAAACCATCAAAGCATATATGAAAATCATCGAAATCCTGTTCCGTGGCCAAACGAACCTTATCACTCAACAAAACCATGCATTGTTTATTGACAGATGTAGCCAAAGAGGTAGTACGTCCCGGCTTTATCTCCAATGCCACCACATAAGAAGTCCTTCGTGGATAGATATACCCAATAATTTCCTCATTGAGTACAACCAAACGAATAACATCTTCATTCAAAACGGGAATATTATTAATTTTGCCCATCATTGTTATAATATAAATCAGTTTATAATCATTAAAATACAATATCATTACAAATGATACCTATAATTTTTATAGGTAAACTTTTCCACCGAGACCACCTCATAAAGATAGTCTTCATGGCAAGAAGCCATTATACAGTTCTCACATTCAAGAATAGGATTTATAACTACACGGAATTTAATAGTGCCGTCCACCAGAACAAACTCCACCCGATTAAAGAACCCTTGTAGAGAATGCCCTTCCTTATCCATCAGACGCACTACTTCACCTGTAAAAACAGCCAATTCCTTAGCCTGCCATTTCGCTTTACGCAAACAACTGTTCGCCGCTTTGACGTTCTCATTCACCTCTTTTGTTCTTATTGCTTTCATACCAAAATCCTTTTTACATATTTATCTTGTCAAAAATCAAAAGTCAGCTGCGTAGCCCTTGCGTTGCTCTGAATCGACCTCTTCAATTCAGAATTATCCTCCATTGCATTTTCAAGTTTCCTAATAAAAGAAGTGTCACCTGCTTCCGTTATCTTTAAAATAGGCAACCATACTCCGGCTATCAGCTGTAAATCTATATGATAACTTCTCCAATGCTGCATTGTCAATGTATTCATCCATGCGACTTCACCGGGTACGCTATTCATCATCAGATTGACAACGGTCATCTTTACACAAATCAAATCTATATCCGAGCCATAACAAAAAAGCCTTCCTCCATCATTCTCTTCCGCACATTTTTTTACAGCGGAAAGTAGCATCCTGCCGGAACCACAGCACGAATCACAGACCGACTGTTTAGGTTTCAGCCTATTTCCCCCCATACATGCCATCAAATCAGCAACGTGTATCGGGGTAAAGAACTGTCCGTTATTCCCATGACTGACACACTCCATGAACATATCTCCCAAGACATCGCAAAATCCTTCCGAATATTCAGACACCCTATAAAACATTTGAACAAAAAGTTCCATTTCATATGGCTTATATCTTTTTTCCACTCTACGATAATCCTCCGCCAACATCCCGACAGACAAATAGTAAAGACAAACATCCAAAAAATCCCGAAAGGCTTCTTCATATCCCCGACTGAAAGCAAGCTTTTCATAAAGTTTCATTATCTCCTTTGGTATCATACTTTTCTGACTTCATTATTCACAACATTCTATATTCCTTGTGCCATAGATTTTATCAAAAGCCGCTTTTATCTCCGAGCGATATTTACAGTCCTTCTCAAAACAAAGTTGTTTTGTCCAAAAATCGAAATCAAAACCATCGGTATTATCAATCGTTACAGAAACATAATCAGTCATACCACTCTGACATACAACCGTATGCCGATTTACACAAAAGTGGTCATTTAAAGCAGTTTCTTTTCGGGTAATGCGTTCTACCATCTTATCTATCCACTTCATACTTATAATATTTTATGTAATTGCCCCATTCCAAGAGGCAGTTACGGTTATACTCATTAAAAATCGTTCTCGTTCAAAAACAGCACATCGCCTTTCATCACCATCCAATTAATCTCACTCAGATGATAGCCACAATGCCCACTCAAAAAAATCTCAATCTCTTCAGTGGTCTGCAATCTCCTGTCTGGGCTTATCACCGCAACATTACCGGAATTACAATCCAATACAGCCAGTTTCTCATAAGCCCACTCACCAAACTGGCAGAACTCGATAAAATTGGTATAGGTTATCCGTATGCTATTGTTTGCATCAAATTCAAGGGGTGACTTTGTAATGAATGAACCTGCATGATTCACCACCACAGAGGGGCTAATCTCTGCCAATGAAGATAAGCTGTCATCCCATCTAATCTCATAAAGGAAAAATCCTTTTGGCAATGAATTGCGGTCTATACGATAACTGGAAAAAAGACCGTCTATCGTTTCATTAATAACTAACTGTTCATAATCTCCTTCTAAATAGTGTACTCGTGACATAACTCGTTGTTTTTTGGGATTGTTAAACTTCTAATTTTATGCTTCAGCTAGATTTAAAGACCTTTTTTTAAAACCCCTTTCCGGGATGGCCTTTTCTTTCTGCCGACTTTTTTTTTGAGCTTTCATGCCCCATCTGAGTTTATGAGCCTTTTTTTTACGGCACACAACAATAAGGAAGGAGGGATTAAGAAAAGTTTTGGACGACAAAAAATGTTGGGGACAGCGAAGCCGTCCGGCGTTATTTTTTTCGGGACAAAGTGCGAAGACCGGAACTCTTTCGTATCCATCCACCGAAATAAATTTGCCGTTCAAAAACAAAGGGTCTCAGATGGGGCTATGAAAAACGCACATTAAGGGAGGCAGAAAACTAGGAAAAGGGCAGTACGGAAAGTAAAACAAGCCATACGGTTTTGCAAGCAAAACCGTATTCCTATCTCCCTGCCACAAGTGGCAGGGGGGAACGGGTTAGCAACGGACTGCCGGGACAAACGGTAAAAGGACGGGGCTGCAATACGGAAGAAGGAGGTTGTTTCGGCAATGCCGAAGCTCCGGATGATGACCATTGCAATCCCGCCCACGTTTGGAACTTCTCTTTTCTGGTTTGCCCATAATCAGCCGCATAGCGGATGACTACGGGTAAACCGGAAATGAGAACAGTCATTCCGATGAAGGGGAGGGTGGGAAAGAATACTGCGTGAACGCAAAAACACAGTATGTCATCTTAAAACAATATCTTTAAAAAGTTTTTCAGAAGAAATGCTTACCAATATCCTAATAATTATTACTTTTGATAACATAATACAACGATATGGAAAAGAAAAAGATTACAATAGAGGTAGAACCAGCTACAGCCGTAGCTACCGTCGGTTTATTGCGTGGGATATTTCCCAGTATCATCGAACAACTGGAAAGGCAAGCCGCAACAAACGGCAGCCCCTTAAAATTCAATAAAGTAGAAAATATGCAAGAAGTATTGGATGAGATTTATGAAAAGTGCATTGCCGAAACGAACCTCTGGGAGTTTGCCCAGGCGCACTTAAATAGTGACGGATTACCTAACTGATACAGAAATACGGAATCTGCCAGCCATCCTTATTCCAAATAACAAATGGTACAGAATTACACACCTGTCATGTGGGATGACAAAGCATTTGCCTTTGTCCCCTACGAAGCATTCAGTGATTTGCCACATTATCCCAAAGAAAAATGTGAGCAAATTTGCAAAGAGCTGAACAGCCTTATAAGACTATGTACTTATAGGCCGAAAAAGGAAGATATTTATTTTCATCCGGTAAGTTATGTACGTCGTTCCGGAGGTTTCATAGTTACGGATAATCAGGCATCCTTTGAGAAATGCCCCTATCCTGCTTGCGCAGACCGTCATAGCTGCCAAAAAATATGTGATTTGATGAACCGTATCATTGAAGAGTCTTAATTATATAAAATACCATGGAACATCCAAACTCCAAATGCAGAATAGCACAAGCTGAATATTTAAGTCGGCTACCTGAAGAAGAACGGGAAAATAAGGCCAGAGATATTAGAATCGGAAACGCCAGCTATATTTACCACCAACAAGCGGTTCCAATCCAAGAAAACAGATTGATAATGTATTATAAAGAGTGGTTGGAAGGTCTTCCTCCCAACATTTCACGCCATATGAGAATGCTTGGATTTGAAGCATGTAAGACAATGATTCCGTTTACGAGATATGTGAACGAAAGAAACGATATTGGTATGCGTGACTGGATGCAAGAGCATCTTTCACCGAGTGACTTCAACTATTGGCAGGAACTTTCGAAAAAAGCAGGTTCGCCAACATTTTAATCCCATCCCGTTCAATACGCTGCCTGAAGAATAAAAGGTGCGTATTAAACGAGAATATTTTTTAGCGTTTAGTCATCTCTTCCCGCACCAGTTCCGTTTCTGTCGGGGAGAGTTTCGGCAATTTGACAGTTGCCGGACTTTCTAACTGGTAAGCCTTCACCTCATTGATAAGCAGCTGCCAGTCAAAAAGAAATTCTTCGGAACAACCATGTTTACGATAAATTTCTTTTGCTGCTTCCAAAATCTCAGGAGCGCAAAAATCGTCTCCCTGAAAGACAACTGCCGGACGATCATTATTGATACAGTCTCTCAATAATCGTAACTGATCTTTCATTGTGTTTACCTATTATGCGTTCTGTTGTTTTACCATTTTCAAAAATTCGTCAGACGGTTTAAATGCCGGTATGTTATGAGCCGGAATAATCATAGTAGTATTCTTAGAGATATTCCGAGCTGTCTTTTGCGCTCTCTTCTTCACTATGAAACTACCGAATCCACGAAGATAGACATTTTCCTCCTTACCCAACGAAGTCTTTACCTCGTTCATGAATCCTTCCAAAACAGCAAGCACCGCTTTGCCGTCGATGCCGGTTCTGGCAGATATTTCCTTTACGATTTCCGATTTAGTCATTTCTTTATAATTTGAAAATTAGCGTGCAAAGATAATTAATCCAATGGATTATTTAAAGTCTGGCATCCGCAGCAAGCCCTGCCTTCGCCCAATGAAGTGTTAAATTGTTGCGTATGGGTCAAGTTCCTTAATCCGCTTACACAAATAATCAAAGCGTTTCTTGGTAAGCGGTGTGAGTGTATCGAGGTTCTTGCCATCGAAATTCTCTCCGAAAATAAGGTCGTCCACTCCTATGCCGTGATTGTAATTCTCGCGCACGCAATCACGCAGAATCCAAAGGTTATGCAGGTTCACCCAGTCGGCTGTAATGTTTCTGATTTTACTGAACAGCAGCGCAGCAGTGTAAAGGTAGTGTCCGCAATGGTTGTAGTCATGCAACACCAGCTTGCCCTGGTAATAGATGTCGAAATCCTTGTTTTCTTCATCTTCCTTTGTATCGCAGTAGAAGAATGGAATGTCTTTCAGACCGTCCCAATTAATATAAGTAGTTGGCTTCATAATATCTTTTTTGAATACGCTACATAACCTGTTATTTGCACACTTTCCATTATTCACAGAACATTTGATGAAACACTTCCTTCAGTCTTTTTATCTCACTGAAATTCAAATCTCCAATCTTTCTTTTCAGCCGGCTTTTGTCCACCGTGCGAATCTGATCCGTGGCTATCTCCCCATCACGCCCGGCTACAGAACACAGAACCCGGTAAGGATAGTTCCTTATGGTGGAGGTTATCGGAGCAATGACTACTATTGTAAGGTACATATTCAAATCTGAAGGAGTTACAACAACACATGGCCGTGTCTTTGCCATTTCACCCCCACGGGTAGGGTCTAACTCTACCCAATACACTCCATACTGTTCTACCATGTCCAATCCTCAAACTTTTCATCCTCAAACACATCAGGGATAAGCAACTCATCATCCCCATTCTCATGGGCACGTTTGGCAGCTTCCGCCCATCCCTGCCGTGGTTGTGCCTTTATCACAATATTGTTCCCGTCCAAAGAAATGCTCACAGCCGATTTCAAGGACAAACGCAACTGTTTCAATATCTCGGAAGGAAGTATTATCCCCTTGCTGTTTCCAATCTGAATAATGTTTGTTACCATAATGTTATAACTTTAAAATTGATTATCACAACACAAATATAGACAAAGTTATAACAATACCAAAAGAAAAGCCAACTTTTTTCCATTTTCACCGATAACCCGGCCAACGGCTGCACTCGTCGGGAGGCTAGTGCCCCCCTTGCCGTGCGGCGCTCCCCGACCTATGATTCTTATCATGTCTTGTGTCCTTTTCTCCGCTTCTAACAAACAAATCTGCATAAAATATAGATTTGCGTTTCCATTTGAATTTTAGTTATTTGATACCCTAACTATGAATAGCAAACAGATAACTGATTTTTAAAACAGCAGAATGTTTCTGTTTTATTAAAATAAAAAGGGAACAAATTTTTAAGGTAATACTTACGGAAAAAACAGACTTTATAACGTTTCTTTTTCGTACATTTGCAACAATATAATAAAAGCGAAACATATAATGGAGAAGCAAGGAGAAATCATACTATACCAACCGGATGAAGCTGTAAGGTTGGAAGTACGTTTAGAAGATGAAACCGTTTGGCTCACACAAGCGCAGATAGCAGAACTTTTTCAACGTGACAGAACCGTTATTACCAAACATATAAATAATGTTTTTAAGGAAAAGGAATTGGAAGAGAAAAGCAATGTGCATTTTTTGCACATTGCTAATTCCGATAAGCCTGTCAAGTTCTTTAGTCTAGACGTAATAATTTCAGTTGGATACAGAGTTAAAAGCGTAAGAGGTACGCAATTCAGGCAATGGGCAAATAAAATTTTAAAAGAATATTTATTGAAAGGTTATTCTATAAACCAACGGCTCAATGACATGGAATATAGAATGAACAATAGATTCTTCCAAATAGAGAAAACCATTGCTGAACATGATGCAAAGATAGACTTCTTTGTACGCACCTCATTGCCTCCGGTGGAAGGTATATTCTTTGACGGTCAGATATTCGATGCGTATAAGTTTGCTACAGATTTAATAAAGTCTGCCAAATGCTCACTTGTGCTTATCGACAACTATGTAGATGAATCCGTGTTACTCATGTTGAGCAAACGAAACAGTGGAGTATCAGCTACTATTTATACACAAAATAAACGCACAGCTCCAACTTGATTTAAACAAACACAATGACCAATATCCTCCCATTGAAGCTAGAACCTACAAAAGTAGTCATGACCGCTTCTTAATCATTGATAATACGGAAGTATATCATATTGGGGCATCGCTAAAGGATTTGGGCAAGAAAATGTTTGCTTTCTCCAAACTGGAACTTCCTGCCCATACGATAATTGATGTATTATGAAATAAGCTAATCACCCATGCGAGAAGCGGAAGAGAATATAAAATTCAAGATGGAAATTGACGTATTGGTTCCCATTCCACGTACTGTCACCCGTGATTTCACCAGTTTGAAGCACCTGCGTCAATGGCAGAAACGGAATGACATCGATGGTTCTCTTTACTGTTTTGCACACCGGGAATACCTGCTCAACGAAAAGGGAGAATGGGAACAATTTACCGTTATCGGCAAACAGGTAGTGACTATCGGAGAACTGGAAAGGCTTCTTTTGGCAATGAAGCAAAAGGGGTTCAACCAATACAGCCGTGAGGAATATGAAGAATTAATGTCTTCATATTTGAAAAAGTGAAGAATTAAAACCTTCATTACACATTTAAATACGAAAACAGGATGAAAATAGGATATGCCCGTGTTTCCACCAAGGAACAACATCTGGATATGCAACTGGAAGCGTTGAAGGCTGCCGGATGCGAGAAAATCTTCTCTGAGAAAATGACCGGACGTCAACAAAACCGCCCGGAACTGGATGCCTGCCTGAGCTTTCTCCGGGAAGGCGACACACTTGTCGTATATAAGCTGGACCGGCTTGGCCGTTCGCTGAAGAATATCCTTACGCTATTGGAAGATTTCAAGAATAGGGGCATCCAATTCACCTCACTGCAAGACAACATCAGTACGGAAGGCGCAATCGGCCAACTGATGAACAACATTCTCGGTGCTTTCGCTCAGTTTGAAAGAGACCTTATCTATGAGAGAACCCAAGAAGGCAGAAGAATCGCCAAGGAAAAAGGTGTCAAATTCGGCAGAAAGACACTTATCAACAAAAACAACATCGCCAAGCAGAAAAGCTGCATCCAACTCTATGAATCCGGAACGCCGGTAAGGGAGATACAGAAAATATTAAACATAGGCAGTAGCGGAACAGTATATCGCCTATTAAGAAGGAATGGAATTGCGCTGAAATCCGAGAACAAAAATAACAAATAACGAATAAACCTCTGCCCATCCTTCAAAGATGATTCTCAAAGATCGTCTGCAATTCCACCTCTCAGCAAGATTATAGGAAAGTCCCCTTCACGGGGACTGATTTTTTTTAATTTTAATACAATAACTCCATGCACTCCTGTACCGCTTTTTCCAATGCTTCTTCCAAACAACAAAAAGCGTCCGCATTACTTTCGGAGTCATACAACACATAATCTCCAGCCCTCACAACCACATGCCAGACCGCCACGTTTTGTTCTGTTTGAAACGTATATTCACGAGTCTGTATCATCCATTGGATACATGCTGCCAGTGTCGGGCACTCGCACATATACATCGGGGTATTCCTTCCCTCAATATCGGTGCGTAGCCTATCCTGTTTGTCATACCAATACTCACAAGGCACGTAATAGTATAATTCCTTCATCATAAGAGCTGTGTCGCTATTAACCAATCTCTCTTTGTTGATTTGTGTAATCAAATTTTCCATATTAGCATTATTTAAGTTGAACATCTGATTTATTCTTCAGCTAGATTCAAGACCTTTTCATTTTTTGTATCGGGAAGGTCTTTGGTCAGCCGACCTTTTTTTTGATGTCATTCCCCATCTGAGTTCTGAGCCTTTTTTCGGCATATCAAGGTCTGGATTGCAAGCAATAAGCCAAGTTTCACTTATGGAAAATGTCGGGAAGACACTTCTTCATCGTTATTTTCCATACAGTAAAGGCGCATGGCCGTAACTTGCCATTTGCGGAATCCCGAAACCTTTGCCGAGCAAAAAGCCGGACTCGGATCGGAGGAAAGAAGCCGGGGGAGGCAGCCCACAGAAAGGGCAATCCGATACAATCAAGAAATTAACCTGCTATACCCTTGTGCGAGTGAAATAATCCATCATAGACACTACATACCTAAGTAGTGGTATCAATACACCGATCACATATATCATAGCGTAGCCCAAAAGGACAAAAGGTAATGTTTTACGATAAAGACATGCAACAGCGAGCAATATAAACGAAAAAGAAAAGCCATAAACCCCATATTGAAAACCGGGTATCAACTCATAAACAGGTACGGGTTCCGGATGAAGCATGGCTCCGGCCACAATAGAATAAAGGCTGGTCAATAATATAAGCAGCGTATATAAGCAACTCTTAAGAATCCTGGGATCATTCCTTTTACAATAGAGAATCGTTCGGATATCACTTCTAAGAAACTCAATGCCCAGTAAGAGAGCCACCATAACGCCTGTATCAAAAGTAGAAAATACATTCATTCCGATCACCTTTGGCGCGAAGATATGTATTTATTCTGAAAAGCCACGTCTTTGCGTATTTTACGATGTCGCATCCGATAGTCCGGGAAGCATTTTTTTGGTTCTTTTTTGGGGTGACTGCCAAAAAAGAACCCCGAAGCCGAAATCCCGGGCAGACGGGATTTCTCCCGTCCACCTTACCTATTTTGCAATCTTCCCTCGTCCGCATAGCTATAATAGTTATTGCCTGCCACAATCACATGGTCAACCAAACGGATGTCTAATGTTTCAGCGGCTTTTTTAACTGCTTCCGTCAAGCGGTCATCCGCACTGCTGGGCTTGCGTGCTCCTGATGGGTGGTTATGTACCATGATAAAAGATACGGCGTTATAATACAATGCCTGCTTCATGATAACCCGTATATCCACAGGGGCGGTATTTATCCCGCCGCATGAGATACGGACTTTACGGATGAGTTTGGACGAACTGTTCAGCAACAGCACCCACATCTCTTCAGTAGCTATATCGCACAAAACAGGATGCATCATTTTATAAACATTATTGCTGGATAAAAGCGCAGGACTTTCAACTTGCCCTTCTTTCAGCCGTTTATATAGCTCAATCGCCGCATAAGCGACTTTTTTACGGCTGGGTGTTAGTGTTTCCAGTACATCAGACAAGCACAATCCTTCTATTTCCATCTGTTCATACTTATATTCTTCACGTTTCAGTTTCTCACTGTTCGTCAAGGTATAAATCAACTCGCTGTTTTCCATCACCCGATAAACGTCATTCACTTCAAATACGGTTCTCTTCGTTTTCATACTGCCAAAAATTAAAAGATTAATACTCGCAAACATCGCTTGTCGCCCCAACCATAAATTTTTCCTCAACTGATTGGGAACAGTGCATTGAAGAGAAAGCGGGAAAGACGGATCAGAACGGGATTGAACTGGTAAATACTACCTCCCGGAATGGGAGGATGGAGATTTGGCTTTTCAATATCGGGCGTTCCGGCCACGCCTACCTTCGCAATGTTCCTATCAGTTCAGGAAAAAATCATCATACCTCTCTTCCGGCATAGCCGGAGCGTAGAGCGTTAGGGATAGCAGGGAAAAGCCTGGAGGGTAACGAGGACTTGCAACGAATAGCCCGGTCAGAAGGGAACGCCCTGAAAAACTAATTCGGATACAGAAGATGAACAGAACCGCCTTCCAATCATATAAAAAAACGTGAAAATCAACACATACTTCCGAAAAATCTTTTTCCGAAAGTACGTATAGGGCATGTGAAGGGAAAATTTATTTTCCCAGTCATTTCTATGTTATCGCTTTGGGGATATTTAAAGGGGTTAGGAGTTTAGGTCTTTATTATGTATTTTGGTGGATGGTTTTACACAGCCGATACCTTTTATTTAAAAATTTCTCTCTTTTATTTCACTGATATACCGACATATAAAAAAAACAGGGATTACCTATTCCCTTCATTAACGGGTGGACGGTTTTACACAGCTAACAAGTGAAACCGGACGCTTTTACACAACTAAAGCAAAAGGAGTGGACGGTTCTACACAACTAGAAGCAACAAACGGGACACTTCTACACAACTAAAACAGGCAAAGCGGATGACTCCACACATCTAATCACCCCAATAGGGACACTTCTACACAACTAATTCTATAAAAAACCGTGAAACGTGGACGGTTCTACACAGCTGGATCGTCCATGTTCACCGCCCCGTCCGTCTCCGGAGATATGAACTCTTCAGGAGCAGGAGCAACTTCCGTTCCATTGGCACTCTCCAACTCTTCCTGTGCCCATCCTTCCGGAAACCTGCCGAATACAGCCACGAAATCACTGATATATATCTGTTTCTTCTTTTCTACGCTTTCCGGGGAGTTTGCCCATAAAAGGAACTCTTTATACAGTCCGGCATCTTCCTCCACCTCTTTGATCTTCTTCCTCCTGACAGCCATATCCGTGTCCGGGTAGGCAATCTCGACATACAGCCCAAGCAGGTTCTTATAGAATTTCTTCACCACGACAGCATATTGTCCTTCATCAAAATAGTGCAGCGTATGCCTAGGAAACGAGAACAACACGGTATATGCCCATCTCTCATGATCGCCTTTCACAAAAGAGAAATTGAAATTGGTATATTTCAGGTAAGTATTCATCTTTTTCAGTATCGAGGCGACCTTCTTTTTCCGGTCTTTGGGTTCGGCAATCTCTATGCCGAGCTTTTTAGCCAGCTGATCGACTGTCAGCACATAAAAAGGAGCCTCATTCTTGGTGGTCTTATACTTGATCAGGTAAACCATCTTGGAAAGTTCCAGATAGAAATAGCGGTAACGGCTGGGCAGGCTACGGTAATCCTGAAGTTCCAAGAGGTTATAGAGCGAGAACATGAAATTCTTTATCTCCGGGCTTACCACTGCCGAGTACAGCCTTTTCGTTGACTTCTTCGTCTTGAAATCGGTCATTATGTCGAAACGTTTCAAGATCTGCACGAAATTATAGGATGTACGGCCATCCTCGCCAATGGTCGGATAGCAGAGGTTCTCCAATCCCAGTTTATAGAGAGCCGCCTCAAAAACCGTCTCGATAGGATGGCTGATTCTCTGTCCTGCCGTGTCGGTACATACATATTCCGGCTGCATATTCTTTCCGAACATGGCCGCGAGCTGCCGGCTATCCAGCTTGCGCTGCAAGTTGGTACGGTCATACCCCATCTTACGGCAGAAGTCTTCTACGGAGAACCAGGAAGTCCCGAACAAGTCTTTGAGGTGATAGCTGCCCAGGTATATGATCAGATCGAGCATGACATTTCCACCTGCCTCATACAACCGTTCAATCAGCACGGAATTATAGCTTTCCCCAAGCACCCTAGGGACACGAATCAGTTCTTTTGCCATGATAATACTTACAAAATCAATCCTTTCTCTGTTTTCATTGCCACAAAGATAGGCATACCGGCCAACATACGCGTCATAATTATCAATCAGTTTTAACGGTATGACCGGTATGGGAAAAGGAGAAGTACTTTCCTGAAGAATGCTTTATCCGCCCTTCATCAGAAAGAAAGCATCTTACACCTGTACCCCATAGACATCCTATATTACTTTTTCAGTTCTTCCGATAAAAAGGAACGGTCTATCAATACTTGCACCAATGGTTTCTCTTTGACAAACTCATCAAGCTCACGCTTTATCAATTTATTGCCCAACCCTATGCGTCGTCCAAATTCCTCGAAATCCTTCCGCCCTACCTGATGAGCAATTTGACTCCACATTGTCATCTGTAATCGACTCAACCCTCGGTCTAAGGTGTAGATCGTTAGGTTATCAGTACAGCGAAATCATCCGTTCTCTCATGAGTATCTACTTCTGTGGTGGCTCATGTATTGAGGATGTCACTACTCATTTGATGAACCATCTCTCGCTTCATCCGACACTTCATACTTGTAGTTCTGATACTATCCTCAGAGCGATAAAGGAACTGACGCAAGAAAACATCTCATACACATCAGATACGGGTAAGAACTACGATTTCAACACGGCTGACACTCTCAATACTTTACTGCTCAATTGTATGTTTGCATCTGACCAACTGAAAGAGGGTGAGAAGTATGATGCAAAGCCTACATACAAGAAGTTCTCTGGTTATCGCCCTGGCGTGGCGGTTATTGGTGACTTGATTGTTGGCATTGAGAATAGCGATGGTAACACAAAAGTTCCATTTCATGGCACGTTTTCTCGCCATGGCAGAGCTTAAGTAAACTTAGCTCTGCTCATCTGGCTTAACGAAAACCTTCGTTTTCATCAGAAGGACACGCTGAAGAGGTTCTTTGAGAGATTTGAACAGAACAGGCTCACTATCAATCGTTTCAGAGCTGATTGCGGATCATGTTCCGAGGAAATCGTGGAGGAAATAGAGAAACACTGCAAGTCCTTCTATATCCGCACTAACCGCTGCAGTTCGCTCTACAATGACATATTTGCTCTCAGAGGCTGGAAGACTGAGGAAATCAATGGCATTGAGTTTGAATTGAACTCTATCCTTGTTGAGAAGTGGAAGGGTAAAGCATACCGACTTGTGATTCAAAGACAGAAACGGATGGATGGTGTGCAGGATCTTTGGGAAGGAGAATACACATACCGTTGTATCCTGACTAACGACTATGAATCTTCCGTAAGAGAAATTGTCGAGTTCTATAACCTTCGTGGAGGAAAGGAACGTATCTTTGATGATATGAACAATGGTTTCGGGTGGGACAGATTGCCCAAATCCTTCATGGCCGAGAACACTGTGTTCCTTCTTCTTACAGCACTTATCCGTAACTTCTACAAGGCCATTATCCAAAGACTTGACGTAAAGAGGTTCGGACTCAATGCAACAAGTCGCATAAAAGCGTTTGTCTTCAGGTTTATCTCTGTACCAGCCAAGTGGATCAGGACATCAAGGCGGTATGTGCTGAATATCTATACCTGTAACAATGCTTACGCAGATATTTTTCAGACTGATTTTGGATAACGCCTACAACTTATGGGTATGATACTGCGTATTGTCTCAAGTCGCATTGTGGGGTAAGGGGATGTTGTAGGCAGAAGTGGGTGTTTCTGCCTCAATTTATCTGATAATTCAGTAATGAGAGGACGTGTACACGCAAGAAGGACGTTGAAGGGCTTAGTTGCGGATTTGAGGCAGGTAAGAAAATACAAAGAATTAACAGCAACCGAGAAACTGAAATACCGTATCGCAGTGAAAATGACGGCAGCCGACTACTTCCGCCTGCTGACACGATCGCATGAGGCGGGCGTATCACCAAGCGAGTACATGAGGGAATGTTTCCGTAACGGTCATGTGAAAGAACGGCTGTCGGAGGAACATGCCGGATACATCCGCCAACTCTGCGGCATGGCTAACAATCTCAACCAGCTTGCGCGTAAGGCAAACGCCGGAGGCTTCCACGATGAACGGTGGGACTGCAAGGTGGCAGTGGCAAGGATTCATGAACTTATAACCAAGATAGGGATATGATGGCGAAAATCGTAAAAGGAAGCGACTTCAAGGGTGCGGTGGATTACATCATCGACAAGAAGAAGGATACGCAGATAGTAGCAAGCGAAGGCTTGTTTATGGAAAATCTGGAAACTATCGCCATGAGTTTCAATGCCCAGTCACGGATGAACGATAAGGTGACAAAACCTGTCGGACATATCGCGTTGAGTTTTTCCAAAGAGGATGAGTTACGGCTGACGAACCGTATCATGGCAGGCATCGCGCTTGAATATATGGAACGGATGGGAATCAAGAATACGCAGTTCTTCATCGCCCAGCATTTCGACAAGGAGCATCCGCACGTGCATATTGCTTTCAACCGCATAGACAACAACGGCAATACCATATCGGACAGGCACGAGCGTCTGCGCAGTACCCGCATCTGCAAGGAATTGACCTTGAAATACGGCTTGCATATGGCTGGCGGAAAGGACAATGTCAAACGCAACCGCCTGAAAGAGCCAGACAGGACGAAATATGCGCTTTACGACATCATCAAAATGGAAGTCGGCAGATGCGGCAACTGGAACGTGCTTATCGCCAACCTGAAACGGCAGGGAGTGGAAGTACATTTCAAGCATAAGGGGCAGACCAGCGAGGTGCAGGGTGTTGTATTCTCCATGAATGGCTACCATTTCAACGGCTCCAAAGTGGACAGGCGTTTCAGTTATTCCAAGATTGACGCGGCTTTGCAGCACAACAGATGCAGGGAACGTATGGGAATAACAGCCGGAATATATGAAACGGCTACACCAAGCGCACCGTCCGGCACGGCACAAAGCGAGTTGTTCAACGGCTCTTGGGGATTGCTAAAAAGCAGTGGCTCATCTTATAACACTGCTGATGCGGAAGCCAATCAGGAAATGGTGGATATACTTCGCAGAAGGAAGAAAGTTAAGCGCAAGAGAGGTGTTGGGTTCTAATATTCTGTACTAATCCAATTCTCACGACACTTGCGCTCTATATTCATTCGGAGTGTAACCTACCTCTTTCTTGAACAGTCGGGTAAAATGTTGCGGGTACTGAAAACCGAGATTATAGGCGATTTCATTAACGGTGTCGTCTGTAGATGCAAGTTCCGTCTTGGCTATTTCAATAGACTTGTCATGAATGAAATGCAGGGCGGTTGAACCTGTTTCTTTTTTCAATAAATCACTGAAATAGTTGGGCGAGAGGCAGAGCTTGTCTGCACAATACTGTACAGTGGGCAAGCCTATCCGTTTAGCAGCCCCATCATGGAAGTATTCGTCAAGCAACCGCTCAAATCTTGCGAGGATGTCTCGGTTTTGGTTGTCGCGTGTGATGAACTGACGGTCATAGAAACGTGTGCAGTAATCAAGGAACGTCTTGATGCTGTCTGTGATGAGGTTCTTGCTGTGACGGTGTATCGGATGGTTCAATTCATATTGAATCTTGTGGAAGCAATCCATGATGATTTGCCGTTCTTCCACACTAAGGTGCAATGCCTCGTTTGTCTCGTAGGAAAAGAACGAATATTCACGCATTATCCGCCCGAGAGGTGTATTCCGCAGCAGGTCGGGATGGAACATAAGCAGGTAGCCATCTGGTTGGAACTGCATGCCGTCATCTTCCGCACCGAACACCTGTCCGGGCGCGATAAATATCAGTGTGCATAATTATTCCTAAGTCTGTGAAACCGGAACGCATGAAGCAGAATCTCGACATATTAGACTTCACCCTGTCGGCCGACGACATGGCACGGATAAAGACGCTGGATACCGACAAGCCTTTCTTACTCGGCTCGCACGAAGATCCAGAAATCGTAAAATGGTTCATGCAGTACAAAAACGCCTGAACATCAACAACCATATTTCGATAGCCGCTATCGACTATATTAAGAAGTTATTCGTATATGCCTTTATTGTAATCCGTCATGTACTGAGTAAATGTTTTGCCTGTTTGCTGTTTGAAGAAGCGCATGAGATGGCTCGGATCAGAGAAATTGAAATCATCCGCCATTTCACTGACAGTGCGGTTGGAGAATAGCAATTCGTTCTTCAGTTCCTCAAGCAGACGTTGTTTTATCAAATGGGTAGCTGATACTCCGAATTGGGCTTTTACTGAGTTATTGAGTGTGATGCGACTGACATGAAGCATGTCTGCATATTCCTGCACCCGCTGGTGGGTGCGGATATTCTGTTCCAACAAGTCCTTGAACCGAAAAGCGAAATTGTTTTTAGCAATTTCAGCGGGCAAGCAATAGGCGGCAGCGTATGTACGATTGATAATCAGCAAAAGATAATATAGTAAGGAAACAATGATATTGTACGTATCGGACACTGGATTCATCAGCTCATACTTAATCTTTCCGAGCAGCCGCATATATTCCTTCATTTCGTCATGTGTGGCATTGATGTAAGGCGGCGTATCTGTCTGGTAACAATACAAAAGGCGAAAAACGAAGAACTTGTCGGCGATAAAAGTACGCATGAAATCTTCGCGGAATATAAGGAACGTGTAATCCAACGCCGTCTCATCTACATGCCACTCTTGTTGCTGATGGGGTGAAAGCAGGAGAACCATGCCGTCGCGCAGTTCAATCTTGCGGAAGTTCAGTAGCAAATATCCGTTTGCCTTACGGAAAAAGTAGAAGCTGAAGAAGTCTGTCTTAAACCGCTTGTTTTCTGTCAGCACAAGTCCGATGTCCTTGTTTATGGCAGTATTGATGTAAAAATCCACGCCGCAGCGTGTCTTGTTGAACGGTACGCTGACCAGTCGATCAGGGTTGATTATCTCGTCCATATCCTTGTCGTTTTTGCAAAGATAATAATTTCATTTATCAAAATGGCATAATTACCGTTTTTTCAGGCATAGATGTTTCGCCGGATTCTTCCGAACTTTGCACCCGTAATCAATAACAAGACATATAGTCATGAAAAAGACATCTACAGTACAATTGGTGCGCAATGCCACCTTGAAAATCAGGTATGCGGGACACACCATGCTAATTGACCCCGTTTTAGCCGACAAAGGCACTTTGATATCGGCCCTCGGTGTGAATAAAACACCGAGGGTACACCTCACCATTCCTATTCAGGATATTATCGGAGGCGTGGACATGGTGCTCCTGACCCACAATCACATCGACCATTACGAGCCGAGTGTCCCCACACATTTGCCCAAAGAAATTCCTTTCTACGTTCAGCCCCAGGACGCGGACGCCATCAGAAACGACGGATTTACAAATGTGATACCCATCGAAGAAATAAAAACAATAGACGGCATATCCATTTACCGCACGACCGGACATCATGGTTTCGGGCAGATCGGGCAGATGATGGGACCTGTATCAGGTTATGTGCTAAAAGCCGAGGGCTTCCCGACCGTTTATATAATGGGTGACTGCCGATGGGAAGCATGTATCCGAGACACCGTGGAACGGTTCAATCCTGACTATATCGTGGTAAACTCCGGAGGTGCAATCTTTCCCGAATTTTCCAAAACGGACGGTCCTATCATCCCCGACGAGAACGAAGTGATGCAGATACTTGACGAATTGCCTTCGCATATCAAGCTGATAGCCGTACACATGGATGCCATCGACCATTGCCAGACCACCCGTGCAATTCTGCGCAATGAGGCAACGCATCACGAAGCCGACATGAGCCGGCTGATTATCCCGGAGGACGGAGAAACAGTTGTGTTATGAGTGTCTGCATTAAATCCCTGATAAAAAACATGAACATAGTGGTAGGGTGCACTATAGGATGCCCTTACTGCTATGCCCGTAACAACTGCCGCCGTTTCCACATTACCGACGACTTTTCCGTGCCTGAATACATGGAACGAAAACTGCGCATCATCGATACGTCCCGTCCTCATGTGTGGGGCTCATGACAGGAATGAGCGATTTCTCCGATTGGAAGCCTGAATGGAACGCAGAAATTTTCGAGCGGATCAGCAGCAATCCCCAGCACGCCTATATCTTTCTGACGAAGCGCCCTGACAAAATCAGTTTCTCCTCTGACGACGAGAACGTATGGATGGGCGTGACCGTTACGCGCAGTTCCGAGAAAAGGAGGATTGATGATTTGAAAAAGAATATCAAAGCACGACACTACCATGTCACGTTTGAACCTCTCTTCGATGATATCGGCGAGATTGATTTCGAGGGAATTGACTGGATTGTCATAGGCACAGAGACCGGAAACCGAAAAGGAAAGTCATATTCGCGCCCCGAATGGGTGCTTAGCATTGCAGAACAGGCAAAGGCTCATGGCATACCGGTGTTCATGAAAGAGGATTTGCTGCCGATTATGGGCGACGAAAGAATGATTCAGGAATTGCCGGAACAATTTACCAGACGAATACAATGAATATGGATACAATAAAGGAAATAGATGTAAAGAGTGTAATGACCAAATCCTCTCTGCCGGTGGGAGGATATTCGGTCAACCCTTATGTAGGGTGTCCCCACGCCTGCAGGTATTGCTACGCATCGTTCATGAAACGGTTCACCGGGCACACCGAGCCGTGGGGTACGTTTTTAGATGTAAAAAACTGGAAGCCGATAACGAATCCTCATAAATACGACGGTGAACGTGTTGTAATAGGGTCTGTGACGGACGGTTACAATCCGTATGAAGAAGAATTCCACCGTACCCGAAGGCTGCTCGAAGAGCTGCGAGGAAGCGATGCCGAGATTATGATATGCACAAAGTCCGATCTTGTCCTTCGCGATCTCGACCTGTTGAAGAGTTTTCCCAAAGTGACTGTGTCATGGTCTGTCAATACGCTCGACGAGCAGTTCTGCGCAGATATGGACAACGCCGTAAGCATTGAACGCCGTCTGAAAGCGATGCGTCAGACATACGAGGCAGGTATCCGCACCGTATGCTTCGTCTCGCCCATATTCCCCAGAATAACAGACGTAAAGGCAATAATAGAGGAGGTAAAAGATTATGCTGATTTAATCTGGCTTGAAAACCTGAATTTACGCGGGCAGTTCAAAGGCGGGATAATGACGTATATCCGTGAGAAGTATCCTGACCTCATACCGCTTTACGAGGAAATTTACAATAAAAAAAGGCTTGAATACTGGCAGGCATTGGAGCAGGACATTTCAAATTACGCCAAGGAGCAGGGCTTCCCGTATCGTATAAACGATCTGCCATACGGACGCTCGGAAAAAGGCAAACCTGTCATCGTAAACTACTTCTACCACGAAAAAATACGATTGACAAAATGAGGCTATGCCGGACTGATGCAGAAAAGTTGTAGCGCGGATAAAAGCACCATGTATGTGGATAATATCCGGCAATCTTCCGAGCGTATGCGGGAGATGCTCAACACGCTGCTGGATTTCTTCCGTCTGGACAACGGCAAGGAGCAACCCAACCTTTCCCCTTGCAGGATTTCCGCAATCACGCATATTCTTGAAACGGAGTTCATGCCCATTGCCATGAACAAGGGGCTGACTTTGATAGTGGAGAGCCACACCGATGCGGTGGTTTTGACCGACAAGGAACGTATCCTGCAAATCGGCAACAACTTGTTGTCAAACGCCATCAAGTTCACGGATAACGGTAGTGTATCATTGGCAGCGGATTATGATAACGGTTTGCTGAAACTTATCGTTGAAGATACCGGTACGGGCATGACCGAAGATGAGCAACAACGAGTATTCGGTGCATTTGAACGTCTTTCAAATGCCGCCGCAAAAGACGGCTTCGGATTAGGCTTCCTGCAACCAGCCGTTATCCAACAGCCGGGTTAAATGCGTCCTCCCTATCTCGGCCGTCCCTTGCAGGACGACACAGCGGTCTTTCTCCTGGAGCTTTCTTAATTCCTCCAGTGAAGCCGCCATTTTCTCCGCCATTGTTGCCATAACCGTTTTTATTTAGATTCTGATTATTTTCGTGCAAATACTCGTTTTTAGACACGTGTAAATACTCGTTTTTAATTATGTGCATTTACTCGTATTTGTTGCAAAAATACAATATTTGTTCCGATAATCAGCTACTAATGAAGTCTTTTTTTACTTGTTGTATCGTCGAAACGGCCTTTCCCGTGAGCTTCGCCACGTTCCGGATCGAGTAGCCTTTCTTTAACAAGGCGATCGCCTCCCGGTATTCCTCTTTCCTCTGTTCGGCCGTTTTCCGGCTTCCCGGCTTCCGTCCCAGCCTGCCCCCTTTCTGGATGTACAACTCCCGTCCGCTATTAAGGCGGTCGATGATCCCCTGGCGTTCGATCGCGGCCAGTTCCCCCAACAGGGTAGTGATCAGAGAGGACAAGGGGTTTACCGTCTTGTCCGGCCGTAACGTTTCCAGGTTCAGGTTTTGAATATACACGCATATTTTATGCGTGTGCAGCGTATCGAGTGACTTTAGGATCTCCAGGGTTGAACGCCCCAGGCGTGAGATCTCGGTCAGCAACAACATATCCACCCGGTTCTGCGGATCTGTGCAGTATTCCAGGCAACGGCTTAAAACCGGGCGTTCGATATTGGCCTTTCGTCCGCTTATCTTTTCCTCAAAGACCGCCGTCACCTCGTACCCCCGTCCGGCTGCGAACCTCTCCAGATCGACAACCTGCCGTTCGGTCGATTGCCTGGCCGACTGCGAGCTTACACGTGAATAAATAACCACATTCATCCCTTTTGCTTTTGTTCTTCCTTATCTATTGTTTTAATCACCTTATCCACCTCTTTCAAGGAGGCATTATTTCCGGATCTATCCAAAAAAGAAATTCGCTAATTAACCTATAATTACTATCTTTGCATTGTAATGCTTGGTAAAGCCTCTGTTATCAAAACACGTAACCAAGTCAAGGATATACCCGTTCATCAAGAACGGGTTTTTCTTTTGCGACAGCCCATTCATAAGACAAAGGATATTATAACAGGTCAGTAATCACAGCCGCCGGAATATCCAGCTTTGAGAAAGCGAACATCTTTTTCCCCAGATCCTTTAACGAGGCTCCGATATGGTACACGTCCGTTTCATCAACGATCAGGAAACGGTCGTGACTGTCCCGGTACGTCCTGATGTCGATAGGTGGGTACTGGCTGTTATGCCTGTCAAGATCAAGTTGGAGTTGCTGCGTGATACGCTGGGTGTAAATGGTGGCCGAGACACCGACGCTGCGTTTACTCAACATGAGCAAGACCGTTTCGTCCACATAGTTGTCGATAAGCACGATCGAACGCCTGGCCGACTTTACCAGATCGGTAGCGAACTTGTACGCATCGAAAATCTGGCCGTTATAAAAAATGCCTTCGACCGGGGGCAAGGCAGTACGCACAAAAAAATCTATCTTCTCGGTATGTTGAGCGACAGTCCTTTCAAGTTCTGACAAACGTTTATTAATGGAATACCCTTTTAAAAGATAGTCCTTTAAAACCTTATTCGCCCATTGCCTAAATAAAATACCTCTTTTACTATTGACACGAAACCCAATGGATATGATCGCATCCAAATTGTAATAAGTCAGATTGCGCATCACTTGCCGTTTGCCTTCCTGTCGAACTGTTCGGAAATCCCGAACAGTTGAACTTTCCTCTAATTCTTTCTGATCATATATGTTTTTTATATGCTCGCTTATATTTGCTTTGCTGGATTGAAAAAGATCCACAATTTGCGCCTGTGTCAGCCAAACGGTTTCATCTTCCAGCCTCACTTCCAACTTGACCGCTTCATCCGGCTGGTATAATATGATTTCTCCCTGTTCCATTACTTATTTACCTTTTCTTAATTCATCAAGCCTCTGCATCGCACCGCTGAACTTCTCACTAAACATCATATCATCGGGCAAAACAAACCAGGTGGGAATACCTCTCGACTGTGGATTACCTATACATTCATCTTGCCCGTTCTGTTTGCGGTAATCGTCCCATTCACTATAAGCGATGTTCCAACGAATACCTAATTTATAGGTATTTTCCCATTTAATAATAGCCAGTGAATAGGCCGGATCATCTTTGCCGTCATAAATCACTTCTACAACTTCAACCATCCCTTTAGGGGAATTTATAAACTTCGGATTTTTATACGAATAAGTGCTCATGTCTTTTATTTTTTATTTATAGCACACAAAGATACTCAAAAACAAATATATACATATATACATACGTATGATTAACGTATAAAAACATTTATGGTTATTCTAATCTTTGATTAATTCCGGTACAGAAACAAAACGTACCGAAAGGTGGAAACCGGATTTATTTCGGTACGCTTCCCCGATCGGCACAAAAAACACGCAAAAAACGAAAAATACTACTTTTAGTATTTTAGTATATTAGTTTTTGACTATATTTGCGGACATGACAACCATTTAAAAAACTGAATTTATGAGCAAAGCAAAAGTAATCTCCGTATTGAATCACAAAGGGGGAGTAGGAAAGACTACAACCACGATCAACCTGGGCGGCGCGTTACGTCAAAAAGGGTACAAGGTTCTTTTGATCGACCTTGACGGACAAGCCAACCTGACTGAATCGCTGGGCTTCTCTGCGGAGCTTCCCCAAACGATCTACGGCGCGATGAAAGGCGAATACGACCTGCCGATCTACGAGCATAAGGACGGCCTTAGCGTCGTTCCCTCCTGCCTGGATCTCTCGGCCGTTGAAACGGAGTTAATCAACGAGGCCGGGCGGGAACTTATCTTAGCCCACCTTATCAAGGGCCAAAAGGAGAAATTCGATTATATCCTGATCGACTGTCCCCCCTCGCTGTCGCTGCTCACGCTTAACGCACTGACGGCCTCGGATCGGCTGATTATCCCGGTTCAGGCTCAATTCCTGGCAATGCGTGGAATGGCCAAACTTATGCAGGTCGTCCACAAGGTGCAGCAACGTTTGAACTCGGATCTTTCGATAGCCGGGGTTCTGATAACCCAGTACGACGGAAGAAAGAACCTGAACAAGAGCGTTTCGGAACTGGTACAGGAAACATTCCAGGGCAAAGTGTTCAGCACCCATATACGCAACTCCATTGCGCTGGCCGAAGCCCCGACACAAGGGCAGGATATTTTTCACTATGCCCCCAAATCTGCCGGGGCAGAGGACTACGAAAAGGTATGTAACGAACTGCTAACAGAAATAAAGTAACCATATGGCAAAGAAGAACGATTTAAAAAACAGTATGTCGGCCGGGCTGACCGGGGGATTAGACAGCCTGATCCAATCCACGGCCGGGCAAAAAGAGGCTCAAAAGCCGAAGAAAGCGAAAACCGTGCATTGTAATTTTGTCATGGACGAAACCTATCACCAGAACTTAAAGCTGATCGCGATCCGCAAAGGCGATTCGCTAAAATCGGTATTGCAAGAGGCTATATCTGACTACTTGGATAAAAACAGTTCCCTGCTATAACAGCGTATCGGGAATATACAGGGCAAACACTCCACAAAAGAAATTCTCCAGGAAAAAGGTACGCAAAAAGCACCCCTACACATCAAAAAGTATATTGAAAATGCGATTCCCTATAAAGAACCCGTTGGCAGGATTAATCTTGCGTATGTTTAACCTGCCAACGGGTACGATATTAATAAACGTTTGGATTAAGGTTGGGGTTGGACGTTTACGTCTTTATCTGCATCAACCCAGCCTGTTGTCTCTGCATCAAACTGGATCGGATTCAACACAGCCACTCCCTGATCAGTATAACCACCACCGAAAATCAACGTGTAGATATGACGCTTGCCCGCTACCCATGTATCTCCGAACGGAACATAAATTGTTCCGTAACTATCTGCTGAACCCAACAGATAACCTCCGGACTGCTGGATTTTGCAGGTGATCGACAGGTAACATTGATGCGCACCGTCGGCTTTTATCTTGGTATTGGTGGCTTCTTCGGAAACTTTCCATGCTGTCAGCTTCTGTGGTATATTCAGCATAGGAGTTTTTTCGGAAATATCGGTAGCTGTGGTATTACTATTGACCTCGATGGATTTGCCTTGCACTACGGTAATAAAACCTCCTCCTGTAGAGCTTTCAGGCCAATCACCCACAGCCCAACTTCCCGTTCCATCGGCTGTCGCAGGCAATGTGTAGACGCCGCCCATTTTTACATTAAAAATCTTGATGTCCTTTATATTCACCTGCATGTTATCGTATTCGGTCTTTGCTTTGAATACGACCTGTGACAGAATATGCTTGAAGTTAAATTTCACTACTCCGTTGTTCTTGTCTTTTGTCCGGCCTTTGGCTATGGCATACATCACGTCGTAGTTTTCATGAGCATTGATACCAGATCCATACTCATCGGAGCAGGAATAAGTTATCTTTTGAGTATCCTTGGTGGCTTCCCACATATAACTCCACTGCATGGCTTCATCAACCGTTCCGGGATTGAACGCGTAAAAGTCCAAAGGCTCGGTAGGCCAATAACGAAGATCGCCCGCATTTTTATAATCCCACTTATTATCTTTGTACACGATATTCACTCCGTCATGTCCAAATTCCGTGTCGACCTTTCCCATGAAGGCAGTACCATCCGCCGTAAAAGCGAACACGTCGAAATCGGTGTTCTTCAAGTTGGTGTTGGTAGTAGGGGTAGCCCTCGTTTCCGCCGCATTACTTAACACGTTAAAACCAATCGCATTTCGTGAGGAGGTTTCCACATTCGCAATCTCCTCGTCTGAGCAACCCATGAGTAGTGCTCCAAAGATTGCCCAAAGCATTACTGTACTTTTTTTCATAAATAAAAATAAATTAGGGACTGTCGTTAAATTCCGTCATTATGAGTCAATCGGCAGACTGTCCCGGTAA
>NZ_QTMD01000041.1:0-33851 GCF_003602995.1 Bacteroides sp. AF25-38AC
CGGTTTAGGGCACTGAAAAGTGCCCTTTCAAAGGGGGATGCCCTAAATTGAGTGCTTACGAATGATATTTCATATGGTATATACATATACCATATGTTGGTGATAAATGTATTTGTTCAGATGAAATTTGTAGGTAACATTTCTTACTTGTTGATGGCGTTGATTATAACAGTTTGTATCGCAATTATTTCTTGGGTCTTTATAGAGAAAAAAGCATTATCATTAAAATATAAGTTATGAAGCAAATTATTCAAGATATGAAATCAGGGAGGACTGTACTTGAAGAAGTACCGGTTCCTCAGGTAAAATCGGGTTATGTTTTAGTCAAAACATCTTGTTCTTTAGTCTCTTTAGGGACAGAACGTATGCTTGTCGAGTTTGGAAAGGCAAATTTGATAGACAAGGCCCGTCAACAGCCTGATAAAGTAAAGCAAGTACTTGATAAGATAAAGACAGATGGTTTGCAACCTACATTGGAGGCGGTTTTTAATAAACTGGGACAACCGTTGCCTTTAGGGTACTGTAATTCCGGTGTAGTGGTTGCTGTAGGAAATGGAGTTACAGAAGTTAAGGTGGGCGATCGTGTGGCATCTAATGGACAACATGCCGAATATGTTTGTGTACCTAAAAACTTGGTAGCTAAAATACCGGAAAATGTTTCGGATGAAGAAGCTGCTTTTACTGTAATTGGGTCTATAGGTTTGCAAGGTATTCGTTTGCTGAATCCGCAATTGGGAGAAACTGTTGTTATAATCGGGTTAGGTTTGATTGGATTGATAACAGCGCAATTATTGAAAGCGAATGGGTGTAGAGTCATAGGAATTGATTTTGATGAAGAAAAGGTGGAATTGGCCCGTACTAAAGGAGTGATAGGGGTAAATCCTGCTAAAGGAACAGATTCTGTAAAATATGTGCTTGAAGAAACATATTCACATGGGGCTGATGCTGTATTGATTACTGCTTCTGCTAAAACAGATGAAGTGATTCACCAGGCGGCTGAGATGTCAAGGAAAAGAGGCCGTATTGTGCTTGTAGGTGTAATAGGATTGGATATTCGTAGGGATGATTTTTATAAAAAGGAGTTATCATTCCAAGTTTCTTGTTCCTATGGTCCGGGACGTTATGATGAAGATTACGAAAATAAAGGAATAGATTATCCGTTACCTTTTGTACGCTGGACAGAAAAAAGAAACTTCGAGACTGTTTTGCAGGCAATATCCATGGGGAATATTGATGTGAAATCATTGATTACTGAAGAAGTGGATTTGAAAGATTATGAAAAGATATATGGGGACATGCGTAAACATGGTTCTATCGCTTCTATCTTGAAATATCCCGTTGATGCAAAACGAAATACGATAGTTGAGGTTGCTTCTGCTGACTTTTCAGTAACAAAAGGACAAATAGGTATTATCGGTGCTGGAAACTTTACATCGGCAACGATGCTACCTGCTTTGACGAAAGCAGGAGCGCATATTCGGTACATTGCGAGTGCACAAGGTTTGTCTGCTAAAGTTTTGGCTCAAAAGGCTGGTGCCATGAAAGCAACTTCTGATTACAAGGAAATCCTGAAAGATGCGGCTGTGGATTTGGTAATGATTACAACCCGGCATAATCTTCATGCTTCAATGGTGCTGGATGCATTACGAGCAAAGAAACATGTATTTGTGGAGAAGCCGTTGTGCCTGAATCAAGCGGAATTAAATGAGATAACTGAAACTTATCGGGAAGTACAAAAGAATGGAGTAACATTGACTGTGGGGTATAACCGACGTTTTTCTCCTTTCGCGGTGAAAATGAAACAGCTTGCCGGAAGCGGAGTGAAAAATATTGTGGCAACTATGAATGCCGGATTTATACCGTCTGAAGTATGGGTGCATGATTTGAAAGTGGGAGGAGGACGTATTATTGGTGAGGCTTGCCATTTTATTGATTTATGCTCATTTTTCGCAGACAGTAAGGTTGTTGCCGTATGTATGAATGCAATGGGGGAAAATCCTGAAGAGAATACGGATAATGCAAGTATTTTACTAAGATACGAGAATGGAACAAATGCCGTGATAAACTATTTTGCTAATGGTAGCAAGTCTTATTCGAAAGAGAGAATAGAAATCTATACACAAGAAAAGACGCTGGTTCTTGACAATTGGAGAGAACTGAAAGGATATGGTTGCAAAGGATTCTCTAAAATGAAAAAAGGTATGGATAAAGGGCATACTACCCAATTTGCTTTATTGAATGATAGAATACAAAACGGAGGAGAAGCTTTAATTCCGTTTGACTCTATTGTAAATACAGCCAAGGCATCGTTTGCTTGTATCGATAGCTTGAAGCAGAACAAGTGGATTGAGATTGAATAATTCTGTGTTCCTTATGAATAAATTTCTTCTTTATTTTCAGTTATTTCATAACATGGGAATAAAGTACTTTTTGTTTCGTATCCAGTATGAAATACGCCGTAAAGGGGGAATGTTGAAAAGAGCATACCCTATTTCTTGGGAGGATAAAGAATATTTGTCATTGGCGGATTGGAGAAAGCACGCAAAACCCTTTTTCTTTTCAAGTAGAAAGAGCGTGAAATTGACCCATACTGATAGTAGGGTACTTTCAGAGAGAGTCAATAGAATGAAGCGCGGTGAATATTGCTTCTTTTCTGCCGTTTGGTACAACCTTGGAACGGATTATGACTGGCTGACAAACCTTGATACGAACTATAAATATAATGCGAATGTACACTGGACGACAGTAGAGGATATTGTGCCTGAAGCAGGGGATATAAAGTATGTATGGGAAAAGTCCCGTTTTTCTTTTCTCTATGACATTATCCGCTATGATCAAAAGTCTGGTGAAAATCATGCGTCTTTTGTATTTTCTCAAATAGAGGACTGGATTCATAAAAACCCACTTAATTGTGGACCTAATTATAAATGTAGTCAGGAAATATCTTTGCGTGTATTGAATTGGTTATTCGCACTTTATTATTATAAAGATTCGGTTGAATTGACGGAAGATGTTTTTAGGTTAATCATCCAGTCTGTTTATTGGCAAATAAAGCATGTACGTGCAAATATAAATTTTTCCCGGATTGCAGTGCGTAATAATCATGCAATAACAGAAACGTTGGCGTTGTATCTGGTAGGTCTGTTATTTCCTCAGTTTCCAGAATCTGGAGAGTGGAAAAAGAAAGGAAAGAAATGGTTTGAGGAAGAGATAAAATACCAAGTGGCAGAAGATGGTACTTATTTGCAATTCAGCATGAATTATCATCGGGTAGTGGTTCAGCTTTTGACATGGGCCATTACTCTGGCAGACAGAAATGGGGAGCGGTTTTGTGATGAAGTATATAAACGTGCTTATCAGTCTGTGAATTTTTTGTATCAATGCCAGGATGATTTGACTGGCTGGCTACCTAATTATGGCTCAAATGATGGAGCTTTGTTTTTTAAACTAAATGATTGCGATTATCGTGATTATCGTCCTCAACTCGATGCATTATATTATTTGCTTACTTCCGAACATTTGTATGATCGGCAATATGAGGATAGAGAATGGTATTTGTGCGAGTGGAAAGCAAACCGACAGATGTATCCACCAATAAAAAAACAGTTTGGTTGCATTTCTTTTGATAAGGGAGGATATTATTGTATTCGTGAAAAGGATACTTTTTCTTTTATCAGATGTGGAAGACATAAGGACCGACCTGCGCATGCGGATAATCTGCATTTGGATATTTGGTATCAAGGAGAGAATTGTTTGTTTGATGGGGGTAGTTATAAATACAATACAACAGAGAAGTTACTTCGATATTTTATGGGTACGGAATCTCATAATACAATAATGCTTGAAGGACATGACCAAATGTTGAAAGGAGATCGATTTATTTGGTATAATTGGTCGCAAGCAGAGTGGAGTTCGTTGAAAGAAACAGAGGATACTTACATATTTGAAGGAAAAGTTTCTTGTTTTACTTATCTGAATAAGGAAATAAAACATTCTAGAAAGATTGTAAAATGGAAAAACACATGTAAGTGGGAGATAGAAGATTGTATAGATGGTAATCCCAAAAATATGAATATGCGTCAATTATGGCATACAAATAAGGATAATCTTAGTTTGGAATCAAACGGTGAAACTGTTGATACAGAACAATTATGTTCTAATTATTATGGTCAAACGACTAAATGTAGGCAAATCGAATTTCAGACTAAAAATAGCTCGATAAAAACAATCCTTCAATTTATATAAAATGAAAGTGCTTTATTTCCATCAACATTTTACCATTCCCACCCAAGCGGGGGGGACACGTTCTTATGAGTTGGCAAAACATCTGATTTCCAGAGGCCATTCTGTTTGCATGGTTTGTGGTGAAACGGCCAAGCTGGATTTGCCGAACACAACGATGAAAAATGTTCATAGAGGAATGGTCGATGGTATAGATGTGATTCAGATAGCTTTGCCTTACTCTAATAAGGATGGTATCGCCAAAAGAGCATGGACTTTCGTGAAGTTTGGATGGAAAGGTATTCAAATAGCATTGAAAGAAGATTATGATTTGTTGTTTGCGACTTCTACTCCTTTGACAGCCGGTATTCCAGGCATAGTAATGAAGTTGTTCCGGAAGAAAAAATTTATTTTTGAAGTTCGTGACTTGTGGCCTGAATTACCTAAGGCCTTAGGTATGAAGAATCCTTTTTTATTGTGGGGGATGAATATTTTGGAGTGGTTGAGTTATCATTGCGCGGATGCTTGTGTTGGTCTTTCTCCTGGAATTTGTGAAGGAATTAAAAGAAGGAGCCAGCCGGGCAAGCGTATTTCGATGATTCCGAACGGGTGTGATTTGAAGATATTCAAGCCATCTTCACGTGATAATCTTTCGTTGGAGGGCATTTCCAAAACAGATAAAGTGGCGGTTTTTACTGGTGCACATGGAATTGCCAATGGTTTGGATGCAGTGTTGGATGCTGCTGCAGTGCTGAAGGCAAAGCAACGGACGGATATTGTGTTGGCATTTATAGGAGACGGTAAAATGAAACCGCATTTGATGGAACGAGCTCGAAAAGAACAATTGGATAATTGTCGTTTTTATAATCCGATGCCTAAGAAAGAACTAAATAAAGTTGTTGCATCAGCAGATTTGGGTTTGATGGTATTAGCTGATGTTCCGGCTTTTTACTATGGAACTTCACCTAATAAGTTTTTTGATTATATATCTTCAGGATTGGCTGTCTTAAACAATTATCCAGGTTGGCTTGCTGATATGATTCAAGAAAATAAGTTAGGGATTGTTGTTCCTCCTAAGGATGCAAATGCTTTTGCCGAAGGCTTGATTTCTTTATTGGACGATGATACATACAGAACAGGATGTGGGCAGAGGGCTAGGGCATTTGCAGAAGCTAATTTCTCAAGAAAATCATTAGCGGATAAGTTCGTTTCATTCTTGGAGGAAGTAATTTCTTTGAAATGAAGATTTTTATCGTCTTGTTATCGAAGAATAGTTTTTTTTAAGGATATTAGATACGACTTCATATTGGTACATAATTATTAGAGCATGTATTCTCATTTTCTTAAGAGAGTGATTGACTTCCTTCTCGTGTTTTGCATATTGGCTTTGATTTGGCCGATACTGTTTCTTGTCGCTTTTTGGTTGCATTTTGCCAATAAGGGCTCCGGAGTCTTTTTCACTCAGGAGCGTCCAGGAAAGGATGGAAAGATTTTTAAAGTTATCAAGTTTAAGACCATGACCGATGAACGGGATGCAGAGGGAAATTTATTGCCTGATGCTGTACGTTTGACAAAAGTTGGAAGTTTTGTACGTTCTACTTCGATTGATGAGCTTCCACAACTGATTAATGTATTGAAAGGGGATATGGCTTTGATAGGTCCCCGTCCTTTATTGCCTCAATACTTACCGCTTTATAGTAAAGAACAAGCTCGTCGTCATGAAGTCCGTCCGGGGATTACGGGTTGGGCGCAAGTTAACGGGCGCAATGCTATCAGTTGGTCAAAGAAATTTAAACTGGATGTGTGGTATGTAGATCATTGTTCTTTTCTACTTGATTTGAAAATTGTTTTTATGACAATAAGAAAGGTATTTATAAGGGAAGGTATCAGCTCTGATACTTCGGCTACGATGGAAGTCTTTACTGGAAATAACTAATATCAAAACATGTATTTATATGGTGCCAGTGGTCATGCCAAAGTGATCATTGATATATTGCGTGCAAATCATGAACCGATTGAAGCGTTGTTTGATGATAATGAGGAAATTCATAGTCTTTTTGACTATCCCGTATTACGTCCGTCGAAGGTCTGCGGACCATTGATAATCAGTATTGGGAATAATGGTATTCGCAGGAAGATTGCCAAGGAGTTAAAGGTTGAATATGGCAAAGCTTTTCATCCTTCTGCAATTATATCTGAAGAAACTGAGATAAGAGAAGGCTCGGTAGTTATGCAGGGGGCAATTGTGCAGTCGGATGCTTGTATTGGCAGCCATTGTATTATCAATACCGGTGCTTCGGTGGATCATGAATGTCTGATTGCTGATTATGTGCATATTTCTCCCCATTGTACGCTTTGTGGCAATGTGCAAGTTGGCGAGGGGACATGGATTGGTGCCGGCAGTGTTGTTATTCCGGGTGTTAAGATAGGGAAGTGGAGTATTATAGGTGCTGGTTCCGTTGTTACAAAGGATATTCCGGATGGTGTGTTGGCTGTAGGGAATAGGTGTAAGATTATCAAGAATATAGTTTTGTAAATCACGTAATTTTATGGATAAGAGAATATATCTTTGCCTCGCCCACATGAGCGGCAAGGAGATAGGCTTCATACAAGAAGCCTTCGATACCAACTGGGTAGTACCCCTCGGTCCTAATGTGAATGCCTTCGAGCAGGATTTGGAACGCTTCGTGGGACAGGATAAAAAGGTAGTGGCCTTGAGTGCAGGTACAGCAGCGGTACACCTGGCCCTGCTCGCTTGCGGAGTTGGTCAGGGTGACGAAGTGATAGTACAAAGCTTTACCTTTTGTGCCTCTTCCCATCCGGTGACCTACCTCGGTGCTACTCCGGTATTCGTGGATTCTGAGGCTGATACATGGAACATGGACCCGGTACTTCTGGAGCAGGCTATCAGGGACCGTATCGACAAGACGGGCCGAAAGCCCAAAGCGATTGTTCCGGTGGCTTTGTATGGGATGCCCTACAAGACAGACCAAATCATGTCAGTGGCAGATAAATATGGTATTCCGGTCATAGAGGATGCCGCCGAAGGCTTTGGAAGCAAGTTTGACGGGCAAGTTCTTGGAACTTTTGGCAAATATGGTGTGCTTTCTTTCAATGGCAACAAGATGATAACCACCAGCGGTGGCGGTGCTTTGATTTGCCCTGATGAAGAGTCCAAACGTGAGATAATGTTCTATGCTACCCAGGCCCGTGAGTCCTATCCCTACTACCAGCATGAGCGTATAGGCTATAATTATAGGATGAGTAACATTTGTGCAGGTATCGGTCGCGGCCAGATGACGGTGGTGGATGAGCACATAGCGCACCATAAGTATCTGTGCGGTCTGTATCGTGAGCTGTTGGCTGATGTGGAGGGAATCACGCTTCATGAGAATCCTTCCGGACGTTATGACAGCAATTATTGGCTGAACACGGTACTGCTTGACGGGAATCTGCATGTGAGAGGTGAGGAGGATGCCTACCGTGAGACAGTAAAAGGCGCCGTAGGTGGTGCCGCCGGTGTTACGCATGAGTCAGTGAGTGCCCATACTTCTTGTGAGCCTAACCGTAATGTAGAGGCCATGCGTGTTTGCTTGGATAAAGCCGGTATCGAGAGCCGTCCCTTATGGAAGCCCATGCATCTCCAGCCGGTTTATGCGGCTAATCCTGCCTATGTGAATGGTGTCAGTGAGGACTTGTTCAAGCGTGGTCTTTGCTTGCCGAGTGGTCCTTATGTGACGGATGAGGATGTGAGATACATAGTGAATGAAATGAAGAAGAGTATACTATGAAACTACATAGTATCAATTTTTTATGAACTAATTTCAGAAAACAGCTTCAGTGGGGCTGTTTTCTTTGTTTATAGGCATATTTGAGATGGTTACCGAGAAGTCTTCCCTGACTTCGGGGGATGTCCATAATGTGATCCTCTGTGATAGAGAGTCATAGTTGTGTGTTGCCACTCTTACTTGAATAACCGTTCTTTGGTGGTGAATAATAACCAATAAACGTTTATCAATTATGGCAGTAGTAGCTTATTTAAGAGTAAGTACAGAAAAACAGTTTTTAGAGAATCAGCGCGAGGAAATTATACGCTTCGCGGAGAAGAATGGGTTGAGTATCGACAGATGGTACATGGAGACGGTCAGCGGAAAAGTGAGTAGCAAAGAGCGTAAACTGGCGGGCTTGTTGGACCGGATGAAACCGGGAGACTCCTTGATTATAACGGAGATTTCACGGCTTAGCCGGACACTGCTGGAGATAATGACCATTCTTAACTCCTGTATCAAAAGGGGAGTGGTGCTGTACAGTACCAAAGAGGGGTATGTGTTCCAGAATGACATCAACAGCAAAGTGCTGGGTTTTGCTTTTGGACTGATGGCCGAGATAGAGCGTAATCTGATTTCCATGCGCACCAAAGAAGCACTGGAACGACGGAGGAAGGAGGGAAAACATCTGGGCAGGAAGAAAGGGGACACACCCAAAATGAAGATACTCTATGCGAATAAGAGGAAACTTGTGAGGGAGCACCAAAGAGGAGAGTCGTGTGCCGAGCTTGCCCGACAGATGGGAGTGTCACGGACTACGATGTTCCGTTTTCTGAGACGTTATTGAGCAATTCGGCTAAACGAAGGTGTCAAAGGTGGGATTCCTTTTGACACGCTTCGTGTGGGCTACTTATTCGGCTGATACTTCTTTCTTTTCCTTCCACTCTTTCCCGCGCTTGTGCAGGTTTTTCAGCTCGAATGACAGCATGATACGGAAGAAGCCTATAATCAGGAATGCAAACGAAATCATGTACACGGCGTAAAGGGCGCCTACTGCCGGTTGCCACAAGATGATGAGCGAGCAGATGACGGCAAGAATACCGAAAGCAACATACCATCCCCAGTCTCTTGTCCCGTATCTTTTGAGGTCCATGGCATAGCCTACGGATGAGAAGCCGCGGAACATCAGCCAGAAGGCAATGATGAATGGAATGACTTCCATGCTGAGCATTGGGTAGGTTATCAGGTAGAATCCCAGAATCATGTCGATGATACCTCCAGCCAGATACCATCCCCAACTGGATACCCTTCTACGGTTACTTACTGCAAAGGATATTTCCAGCAGACCGCTGAACAACATGGAGACGCTGAACAGAATGCTCAATACCGCATACCCGCTGAGAGGGGAGAACATCAGGCTTATAGCCACTATTACATAAAGAATACCAAGAATGAGTGAAATCCACCAATTCTTTACTTCCTGCTGAAGTTCGTCAAAAATAGTTTTCATGTGAATTTAATTTTTTAAGTGATTATCATTAATTCGTCTGTAGAATAACAGTTTATCCGGAAAAAAGTTTCGGGTGAACTTTTTCTGTATGTAATTTGTTATGTATACATATAATTTGATAAAACTATGGCTACAACAAAATTTAAAGGACAACCGGTAAAGGTTATCGGTGAATTTATAAAGGTGGGCTCTGTTGCCCCCGATTTCGAATTGGTAAAAACAGATTTGTCTTCATTCTCTTTGAAGGAACTGAACGGGAAGAATGTTATTTTGAATATTTTCCCCAGCCTTGACACTGGTGTGTGCGCTACTTCTGTACGTAAGTTCAACAAACTGGCTACCGGCCTGCCCGATACCGTGGTGTTGGCAATCTCCAAGGATTTGCCTTTTGCACATGCACGTTTCTGTACAACGGAGGGTATTGAGAATGTGATTCCTTTGTCTGATTTCCGTTTTTCCGATTTTGATGAAAACTACGGGGTACGCATGGCCGACGGACCGCTTGCAGGTCTATTGGCGCGTTCGGTAGTGGTTATCGGCAAAGATGGTAAGATTGCCTATACGGAATTGGTACCTGAAATTACACAAGAGCCTGACTATGATAAAGCTATTGCAGCTGTAAAGTAGAAAGTTTGGATTTGGGATAAGCAATAAAAAGCGGTGGACAGAATTTATCATGCTGTCCACCGCTTTTTTATTATCATGCCGTTTTTTTTATTTCTTCTTCATGCCTTTATAGATGAAGAATGCCACGATGAGTACGCCGATGCCGATAAATACATAACCTATCTCATGGCTGTATTCCGTTACTTTGGCAAGCAGCTGTTCCTCGTTCTCGATGCCGGGTACTGTGGACAAGTAATAGCCGATAAAAGCCAGGATGGAATTCCAAAGGCCTGCACCCAAGGTGGTGTACAGCAAGAAAGTTCCCAGCTTCATGCGTGCCAGACCGGCAGGGATGGATATCAACTGGCGAACAGCAGGTATCAGGCGGCCGACAAAGGTTGATACGGCTCCATGCTTGTCAAAGTATTCCTCCGCATGCTGCACTTTGGCTTCGTCGATGAGGCACATGTGCCCGAAACGGCTGTTGGCAAACTTGTAAATGATGGGGCGTCCCAGCCATTTTGCCAGATAGTAGTTTATCAATGCTCCGATATTTGCCCCTATGGTTGCAAACAATACCACCAGATATATATTCATGTTGTCATTGTTGGCGGCTTTCCAAGCGGCAGGAGGGACTACAACTTCCGAGGGGAAGGGAATAAACGAACTTTCAATGGCCATCAATAAAGTGATGGTCCAGTAATTGAGGTGGTCGAGACACCATTGGATAAAGGCTACTGATTCCATTTGCTAGATTAGTGGTATATAATTACTGTTATTGTAATGCATTGAAAATATTCTTCATCACTAGGGCCAGCTCTTCCTGATTATCTTCTTGTAGTATCTGCTGTAATCTATCCAGCTCTTCCAGCCTGAACGGATGTTCGCACAGTTGGTTGTACTTCATGAAGTTCTCCTTGTCTTTGAGCAACATATACAGAGAAGTCAGCCTTTCGTTGATACCTTCAAAGTCCGGCTCCATCTCTTTGACATGTTCAAAGGCCAGCTTGGCATAGCTCAGTTGTCCTATTTCCATGCTACACATGCCTATTTCGTGCCAGGTATCTGCATAGGGGGCATACTCTAAGGCTTTGGCCCATCTCTTCACACCTTTCTCATACTCACCTTCTTCCATGTAGATGCGCCCCTCAATCAGGTACGGGTCTATCTCTTCGGGTGCCAAGTCGTATGCTTTTTTACAATATTGGTGGGCTTTGCGCTTTTTTCCCATCTTGTGCAGGCATAGGGCCGCATTGGCATAAAGGGAGGGCAAGGCGAAGTCATGGCTGTCTTCGGCCGTTATGGCTTTTTCCAGATAGTCGTATCCTTCTTTCCACTCTCCTTTGGAGGTTTTGTTCAGGCCGATGAAGGTGTTGATGAAACCGTGGGAGACGAGATGGAACTTTTCGGCTTGCAGGTAGTTTTCCATGGCACTTTCCTCATTTCCCAATTGGAAGAAGGAATGTCCTTTCATCAGGTAGGCATCGGCAAACTCGTCATCGGCCACCGTGGCATAGTCGCATGCTTCGATTGCTTTGTCGAACATCTGCTGGTCAAAGTAGCAACGGGCCAGTCCAAACCAGTAAGGAGCCGAATACGGATTCTTGTCAATCAGCTTATTGAAGAAGAAGGTGGCTTTTTCAAACAGTCCCTGGGCATAGTAACAATCGCCGGTGACGGCAAGGTAGGCTTCTTCTTCGGCATATTTTTCGAGTCCGCGCGTCAGCCATGTCAATGCTTTTTCCGGGAATCCCATGTCGATGTACATATAGGATACATCAACGATATTGGCCAGGTCGTCCTTATCGTCTATGCTGTCGAGTATCGCTTCTGCTTCTTCTTCTTTGCCTTCGCCCAACAGTAGGTTGGCTTTCAGCACTTTCACTTCGGAAGATTCTTCGGCAATCCGTTCCAATATATCTTTAGCTTGCTCTTTATGCTGGGTGTCGAGGAACAAGTATGCCTGTTCCACCAGCAGAGCCGTATTATCCGGATGTATTCCCAAGCCATACTCTACGACCTCGGTAGCCATGGCATATTTATGATGCACGGCATACCAGTCTGCGAGGTCGGCTAAGTCGTCTGCGTCCAGATAGATGGTTCTGTTCTCTGCTTTGGCAGCTTCATATTGTTCTGCCATTTCTTGCAGTTCTTTGTCTCTTCCGGACAGCAGGTTTTTTTTACTCATATTCTTATTTATTGATTTTACCCCAAACGTCTTTCAGACCTACAGTACGGTTGAATACCATTTTTTCTGGCGTAGAATCTTTGTCAACATTAAAATAACCGATACGTTGGAACTGCAGGTAGGAGAGGGGCTGCATGCCGGCAGCGTACTTCTCGATGTAGCAGCAGGGCAGCACATTCAGGGAGTCGGGGTTGATCATCTCTTTCATGGCTGTCAGTGCGTCGCAGTTCTTCGCTTCGCGGATGGCGGCAAGCTCATCGCGCGGGTTCTCCACTTTCCACAGACGGTCGTAGAGACGTACTTCTGCTTCGAGGCAGTGGGCACAACTTACCCAATGGATGGTGCCTTTCACCTTACGGTTGGCTCCGGGCAGACCGCTCTTGGTATCGGGGTCGTATTCGCAATATACTTCGGTGATTTCACCGGCGTCGTTCTTCTTGCAGCCGGTACACTTCACGATGTACGCGTTCTTCAGACGTACCTCTTGTCCCGGTGTCATGCGGAAGTATTTCTTTGGGGCATCTTCCATGAAGTCGTCGCGCTCCATCCAGAGTTCGCGGCTGAATTCGATGACGTGGTTGCCTTCTTCGGGATGCTCGGGGTTGTTGACGGCTTCCATCTCTTCCACTTGCCCTTCGGGATAGTTGGTGATGATAAGCTTCACCGGATTCAGTACGGCAGATACGCGGGTGGCGCGGTCGTTCAAGTCCTCGCGCACGGCGCTTTCCAGCAGGGCGAATTCATTGAGCGCATCGTAGGTTGTATATCCTATTTTGTCGATGAACTTATGAATGGACTCCGGAGAGTATCCCCTACGGCGGAAACCGCAGATGGTCGGCATGCGGGGGTCGTCCCAACCGTTTACCAGACCTTCCTTGACCAGAGTCAGCAGGTTGCGCTTGCTCATCAGCGTATAGCTGAGGTTCAGTTTGTTGAACTCATACTGATGGGGGCGGTTATCGTCGAGGTCTTTGCCTTCCTTCACCCAGTCCACGAAGAGATCGTAGAGTGGACGGTGGGGCACAAACTCCAGTGTGCAGAGCGAGTGTGTCACGCCTTCGAAGAAGTCGCTTTGCCCGTGGGCGAAGTCGTACATCGGATAAGCCTTCCAAGTGGTGCCCGTGCGATGGTGCGGATGCTTCACTACGCGGTAGATGATAGGGTCGCGGAAGTGCATGTTGGGGCTTGCCATGTCTATCTTGGCACGGAGCACCATGGCACCTTCCTCAATCTCGCCGCTGTTCATCTTCTGGAACAAATCCAGTGTTTCTTCGATAGGACGGTTGCGGTAGGGACTTTCCACACCGGGCTGGGTGGGAGTTCCTTTCTGGGCGGCAATCTGCTCGGAAGTCTGTTCGTCGATGTATGCCTTGCCCTCTTTGATGAGGCGGATAGCGAAGTCCCACAATTGCTGGAAATAGTCGGAAGCGTAATATTCGTTACCCCATTTGTAGCCCAGCCACTGGATGTCTTCCTTGATGGCTTCTACATATTCCACATCTTCTTTGGTGGGATTGGTGTCATCGAAACGCAGGTTGCAGACACCGCCGTGTGCGGCGGCAATACCGAAATCAAGGCAGATGGCCTTGGCGTGTCCGATGTGGAGGTAACCGTTTGGTTCGGGCGGGAAGCGTGTCTGTACTTTTCCCCCGTTTTTACCCTCTTTCAAATCGTTTTCTACTATTTGCTCAATGAAGTTCAAGCTCTTTTTTTCGCTTGTTTCTTCGCTCTTTATTTCTGCCATAATGTTACTATTTTCGTATCGTGGGGACAAAGATAGGGTAAAAAAATGAAGAATGAAGAATGAAGAATGAAGATTTATTCTTTATGTACCGGGATATATCCGCTCTCTTTGATGATTTTCTGTCCTGCGGCAGACAAGATGAAATCGAGCAGAGGGGCTACGACCGAGGCGTTTTTTCGGTTATAATAATAGTATAGCGGGCGTACTATCGGATAAGTCTTATTGATGGCATTCTCCAGCGTGGGAGCGGCATAATGCTGCCCGTCGTATGAAACGGCGAGTGTCTTGATACGCGGTGATACATAGGCTAGACCCACATATCCGATGGCTCCGCGAGTTTGGCTGACGGATTGGATAATGGCTCCCGTGGCAGGCATGGAGAGACTGCTGCTCATGTAGTTCTTGTTTTTCAGTACGCTTTCCTTGAAGAACTCGTAGGTACCGGAGGAAGTCTCGCGGGAGTAGACTACGATTTTGCGGTCGTCTCCGCCCACTTGCTGCCAGTTGGTGACTTTGCCCCGGAAGATATCTTCCAGTTGTTGGCGGGTCAGTTGTTTCACTGGGTTGGAGGGGTGGACCACTACGGCAAGGGCATCGTAGGCGATGGGAACTTCTGCCAAGTCTTCTCCGGCGGCTTTGGCCTTCATCTTTTCGCTGAACTTGATGGCGCGGGAAGCCATGGCGATGTCCGTGGTCTGGTCCAGCAGGGCTGAAATACCGACACCGGTTCCACCGCCGGTCACGGTGACACGGGCAGAGGGGTTCAGGGGCATAAAGCGTTCGGCGGTCTGCTGCGCTATGGGGAGCACGGTGTCGCTGCCTTTGATGCGTTGCGCCTGCATGCCGGTGGTGGCAGCTGCCAGGGCGAGGAGTAGGAGTAATTTTCTTGTCTTCATAAAACACATGGTGCAAATTGGGTAAACACATGATGCAAATTAAGGTAATGGATATTACAAATGTGTTACATGGAATGTGCTTTGGGCCGTTGTAACAGTTTTGTAACACCTTTGAAATATTTCTTTCAAACGTTAGTCACACTGCCTTAACATCCGGCCCGTTCCTTTGCATACAGAAATCAATAGGCAACATGAAAAAGATTTTTGAGAAGATTGTAGAAGGTATACTGGCTTGTAGCGGCTTTGTGACGAGCCTTACCATCGTACTTATCGTCGTGTTCCTCTTTTCCGAAGCGCTGGGCTTGTTCAGCAGCAAGGTGATAGAAGAAGGGTATGTATTGGCCTTGAATAAGGAGAACCGGGTGGGCGAACTGACTCCGGCACAGATAAAGAATGTTTTTGATGAAGAGCTGACAAACTGGAACGAAGTGGGAGGGGAGGACCTTCCTATCCGCCTTTTCCGTTTGGAGGACATCACACTGTATTATACGGAAGAGCAGTTGGGCGCTTCCTACGAAAATGCAGGTGCCTGTATTACGGAGCTGGTGGAGCGTACGCCTGGCATTATAGCCTTTGTACCGCAGCAGTTCATTGTCCGTCCGGACTCGGTGCATCTGCTGAAAGACAACACCATTTCGGTGAAGGACGTCTTTGCCGGTGCCGAATGGTTTCCCACGGCAACACCTGCTGCGCAGTTCGGCTTTTTGCCGCTCATTACGGGGACGCTGTGGGTCAGTCTGTTTGCCATCCTCTTTGCATTGCCGTTTGGTCTGTCGGTGGCAATCTATATGTCGGAGGTAGCCAATTCCCGGGTAAGGAATCTGCTGAAGCCCATCATTGAGTTGCTGAGTGGCATACCGTCGGTGGTCTACGGCTTTTTCGGCTTGATTGTCATTGTGCCGTTTTTGCAGCAGGTGTTCAACTTGCCGGTAGGCGAGAGCGGGCTGGCGGGCAGCATTGTGCTTGCCATTATGGCGTTGCCCACCATCATTACGGTGACGGAAGATGCGATGAGAAATTGCCCTCGTGCCATGCGCGAAGCCAGTCTGGCGCTGGGAGCGTCGCAATGGCAGACTATATATAAGGTGGTGATTCCTTACTCCATTTCGGGCATCACCTCCGGAGTGGTGTTGGGCATCGGCCGTGCGGTGGGCGAGACGATGGCTGTGCTGATGGTGACGGGCAACGCCGCCGTCATTCCCCATACCATCCTGGAACCGCTGCGCACCATTCCGGCAACGATTGCCGCGGAGCTGGGCGAGGCACCTGCCGGCGGACCTCACTACGAAGCATTGTTCCTACTGGGTGTCGTGCTGTTCTTCATCAGTTTATTGATAAATTTCACGGTGGAAGCAGTTTCGCCAAGACGAAAATAAAAGAAGGTAGATATGGTCAATAGAAAGCATCTTTCGCAAAACATGGCATTCGGCTTGTTCCGTCTGTTGAGCCTGAGTGTGGTGGGGATTCTTTTTGCTATCCTCGGTTTCATTATATATAAAGGTATAGGAGTTATCAATTGGGAGTTCCTCACTACGGCTCCTACCAACGGTATGACTGCCGGTGGAATCCTTCCTGCCATTGTAGGTACGTTCTGCTTGATGGCGGGCAGTGCTTTATTTGCCTTTCCGGTGGGAGTGATGAGCGGTATTTATATGAATGAGTATGTGCCGAAAGGCTGGGTGGTACGCTTCATACGGATGATGACGAATAATCTGAGCGGCATCCCTTCTATCGTGTTCGGTCTGTTTGGCATGGCGCTGTTTGTCAACTATATGGATTTTGGAGACAGCATCCTGGCAGGTTCGTTGACGCTGGGTCTGCTAAGTCTGCCTTTGGTTATCCGCACCACGGAAGAAGCGCTGAAAGCCATCCCCGACAGCATGCGTGAGGGAAGCCGCGCGTTGGGAGCTACCAAGCTTCAGACCATCTGGCATGTCATCCTGCCGATGGGGATACCCAATATCATCACCGGACTGATTCTGGCGCTGGGGCGTGTTTCGGGCGAGACGGCACCCATCCTTTTCACCTGTGCCGCCTACTTCCTGCCACAGCTGCCTACAAGTATCTTCGACCAGTGCATGGCGCTTCCTTATCACCTCTACGTCATCTCTACCAGCGGCACCGATATGGAAGCGCAGCTTCCCATTGCCTACGGCACGGCACTGGTGCTGATACTCATTATCCTCCTGGTGAACCTGCTGGCGAACGCCCTGCGGAAATACTTTGAGAAGAAGATTAAGACGAATTGAAAACATATACAATAGGTATGAAGAACAAGATAGAAACCCGTGACGTGAACTTCTGGTATGGCGATTTCCATGCCCTGAAAGGCATCAGCATGGACATTGAGGAGAAGTCTGTGATAGCCTTCATCGGTCCCTCGGGCTGTGGAAAGTCTACCTTCCTGCGCCTGCTGAACCGCATGAACGATTTGATTCCCGACACCCGTCTGACTGGCGAGATACGCATTGACGGACAAGACATCTATGGAAAAGGAGTGCAAGTGGATGAACTCCGCAAGAACGTGGGCATGGTGTTCCAGCGCCCCAATCCTTTCCCAAAAAGCATCTTCGAGAACGTTGCCTACGGACTCCGTGTGAATGGCATCACCGATAACGCCTTCATCCGTCAGCGGGTGGAAGAAACCCTGAAAGGCGCCGCTCTTTGGGACGAGGTGAAGGACAAGCTGAAAGTCTCTGCCTACGCCCTCTCCGGCGGTCAGCAGCAACGTCTCTGCATAGCCCGTGCCATGGCGGTGTCTCCTTCAGTCCTGCTGATGGATGAGCCGGCATCCGCCCTCGACCCCATCTCCACTGCCAAGGTGGAAGAGCTTATCCACGAGTTGAAGAAGCAGTACACTATCGTCATCGTCACCCACAACATGCAACAGGCAGCGCGTGTCAGTGATAATACGGCTTTCTTCTATATGGGGCAGATGGTGGAGTTTGGAGATACCCGGAAGATATTTACGAATCCCGATAAGGTGGAGACGCAGAACTACATCACGGGACGCTTCGGGTAGCGGATTGTTCCATACAAGCAAAAATAAGTTGTACAAAAGTAATCTTAAAATAGAAACATTATGGTGAAGTTTATCGAATCTGAACTCGTCTTGCTGAAAAAGGAAATAGACGAAATGTGGACCCTGGTATATAATCAGCTCGACCGTGCAGGTGATGCCGTGCTTACGCTGGACCGGGAACTGGCCCAGCAGGTATTGGTGCGCGAACGTCGCGTCAATGCTTTCGAACTGAAAATAGACAGCGACGTGGAGGACATCATTGCCCTTTACAACCCCGTTGCCATCGACCTGCGCTTTGTGCTTGCCATGCTCAAAATCAATACGAACCTGGAGCGTCTGGGCGACTTTGCAGAAGGCATCGCCCGCTTTGCCCTCAACTGCCACGAACCGGCATTGGACACTGAGCTGGTCAAGCAACTCCGTCTCGAAGAGATGATAGCCCAGGTGCTCTCCATGCTCGAGCTTGCCAAGCAGGCACTTCAGGAGGAGAGCCAAGAATTGGCTACCGCTGTGTTTGCAAAGGACAATATGCTGGACGAAATCAATGCGGAGGCCACTGCCATTCTTGCCGACTACATCAGCCGGCATCCGGAGAGTGCACTCTCTTGTCTGAACCTGGTGAGCGTGTTCCGCAAGTTGGAGCGCTCCGGCGACCACATCACGAATATTGCCGAAGAAATAGTGTTCTTTATCGACGCAAAAGTGTTAAAACATAGCGGGCAGACAGACGAACACTACTTAAATGATAAGAAATAAACAAAATTTTAGGATAATTTCAGTGTTTCATGGAAAATAGCCTTATATTTGTCCATTGAAAACGATTGCAGGTGTAGAAAAATGCTTTGAAATGATAATAAACTTAAATGATTTTTCAAAAAGATGTTATAAGACATGTTTTTTAATTTGGTTAGTATCACGAAAAGCGCCTATATTTGCATCGTTATCCTGAAAACAATCTTTTTACCTTAAAAAAAAACTAATACCTATTGAAAACTGAAAAAGGAGGCTTTGTGAAAAGCTTCCTTTTTTTTGTACCTATACGAAGGGCTTTTTGTATCTTTGCGCATATTAATAATAAATCGTGTATAACCTAAAAGTATATAGAACCATGTTTTCCGGAATAGTAGAAGAATGTGCCACATTGGTGGCGATGGTCAAAGACCAGGAGAATGTACATTTTACTTTCAAGTGTTCATTCGTCAGTGAATTAAAAATAGACCAAAGTGTGTCTCACAACGGTGTTTGCCTTACAGTAGTCAGTCTGACAGATGATACCTATACCGTGACGGCCATGAAGGAAACGCTGGACCGTTCCAATCTTGGCTTGTTGCAGGTGGGAGATGAAGTGAATGTGGAGCGTAGTATGATGATGAACGGCCGGCTGGATGGCCATATCGTTCAAGGACATGTGGACCAGACTGCCACTTGCATCGATATAAAGGATGCGGAAGGAAGCTATTACTTTACTTTCCGGTATGCTTTTGACAAGGAGATGGCAAAGCGCGGCTACATCACGGTAGACAAAGGCTCGGTAACGGTCAATGGTGTCAGCCTGACCGTGTGCGATCCCACCGACGATACTTTCCAGGTGGCCATTATTCCTTACACCTTTGAGCATACCAATTTCCATGCTTTCAAAGTGGGCAGTGTGGTGAATCTGGAGTTCGATATCATTGGTAAGTACATCAGCCGCATGATACAATATAAATAAGGTAACGGCACTATGGACGATTTCCTGCAATTAGTGGCATCCCGTCAGAGTGACCGTGCCTATGATATGACTCGTGCCGTGGAGCCTGAGAAATATCGGTGATTTACTTTTTAGACACAGATGACGCAGATGACGCGGATTTTTTTAATATTCCAATCCGCGTCATCCGCGTCTAAAAAATAATCAAAAAGAAAGCAGATACGGAGTTTCCGGAAAGACTTCCGCGTGCTTACAAATCCTTCAGCAGCACCTTGCTTGCATTCTTGTAGTATTCCTCCCGTGCCTTCAGCAATGCTCCCCATTGGTTGTTGAATTCATTTTCCTTATCAATTTTGAAATCTTCTGAGCCGTGCGTGTCCAGTTTGTCCAGTAGGAGGGCCACATTCATTTTGTTGATATCCATGGAAGGCTGGTAAGCGATGTCTTCACTCTTTTCATCGGTCACCACTTCATGTAGGAGGTTGATTTCCTGCAATTCATAAAGGGTTTCGTGTGTCAGCCGGATGGGAATCTGGCACTCTTCGGATATCTCTTCGGCTGTATAGGGCTGGACGTCTTGTTCAAAGCGCTTGGCTATGAGAGACATTATCAGGATGGAGATAAAATCGCGGTAGCGCCGGCTGATATTGCGCGCATCCTTGTCGAAGCTGAAGTTCCGGATATTCTGTCCGGCGTAGGTCAGTTCGGCACCGAATAGGCAGATGGTCCAGGATACCTGCAACCATAGCAGAAACATCGGAAGGGCGGCAAAACTACCATAGATGGCATTGTAACGGGAAACCCACAACTGGCTGCTGATGTAAAGGAATTGGAATGCCTGGTGTGCCGTACCTGCCAGAATACCGGATATGAGTGCGTGTTTCAGCTTGACCTTTGTATTCGGCATAAAGACGTACAGTGCTGTAAACATGAACCAGGTCAGCACGAAGGGGATGAGGCGCACCATAAACTTGCCGACGGGAGCCAGCAGGGTAAAGTCTTCGAGGTTCTTCACCATCGTACTCATGAAGATGGAAAGACCACCGGACACCACCAGCAGAATGGGCATCAGCAGAAGCATAGAGAAGTAATCCGTTATTTTGCGGTACATGCTGCGCGCCTTTTTCACCTGCCAGATGCGGTTGAAGGTGATTTCCATATTGTTGATTAGATTCAGGACTGTCCACAGCAACATAATCAGACCCACTCCGATGAATATTCCACTCTTGGTCTGAGACAAATACGAATTCACGAATTGCAGGATGACTTCCGTGGTTTCCGTAGGACCGCCGAAACCGTTGACAATCTGGCTTTCCATCAGATTATCGAATCCGAAACCGCGGGCTATGGCAAACAAAATGGCAAGAATAGGCACGATGGCAAGCAGCGTACTGTAAGTCAGCGCCGAGGCTTTGTTTACTATCCGGTCTTTGGTGAAGCGGTTGATGCAAAGATAAATCGTCTTGATGATATTGTATACGGAAAAGGTCGTTCGCGTGACTTCATCTTCCGTAATACGCCAGATGTCGTAGGTGAGGAATTTCCAAAGGGCAGCAATACGCTTGTTCATGCTATTATCTCGATTATCCATTGTCAATAAAAAAGCAGTCAGTCTGTAAGCCGGGTTCTGTTCTTCTGTTTCTGAAAAAGCCTAATTAGGAATTATCCATTCTTCATTATCCATTCTCCATTAAAGAAGTGTCTGTCATTTATCTGAGCCGCATGTCACCATACAAGCTTTAGCGGTCTACCCTCCGACATGGAGCGAGCAACTCTCATAACGTCGGTTTACATGACCTTACAACTCCCAAGACGCACAGCCCTTGTGTCGCCACAAGACTGGTAGGCTCTTACCCCACCTTCTCACCCTTACCGTAGCCCAAGGGCGACGGCGGTTATTTTCTTCTACGTTACTCTACCCTCACGGACAGCTTTCTGTTAGGAAGTGGGACGCTCTGTGTTGCCCGGACTTTCCTCATACGCACGAGGCGCAAGCGACAGACCGACCAACTGCTTTATAGGGTACAAAGATACGGAATATTAATGAAGAATGAAGAATGAAGGATGAAGAATTTGTTGTGCAGTGTGCGGATGCAGTACGGATGAATCCTTCATTCTTCATTCTTTACCCTTAATTATCTTAAAAACATGTATCTATTTCGGAATAAATTCGTAGCTTTGCTATTAGTAATAACCCCCAAATCCTTTTGGCCAATGAAAAAGTTATCCTCTCTTTTTTCTTTATTTCTGTTAATCCCGCTTTTTGCTGTCGCTTCGGAAGTGGGTGACCGTACAATACCTGCAGAAGTGGCGCAACTCGCTGACAGTTTGAAACAAAAGTTTGCACCGGACAAGCGCGTGGCTTTGTTCGATGTGGATTACTCTTTCTCCGGAAAGAATGTGATGTTGCGTGGTGTCACCACTTCGGCAGAGGCAAAGACGGCTTTGCTGGATGGTTTGGCAAAGAAAGGATATGCGGTGATGGATTGTCTGCAAGTGCTTCCGGATGAGGCCGGACTTGAAGGCAAGACGTATGGCATTGTCAATGTGTCTGTGTGCAATCTTCGGGTAGCCCCGGATTTCTCTTCAGAAATGATGACGCAAGGCTTGATGGGTATGCCGGTGCGGGTGTTGCAGCGCGACGGCTGGTACCGTATCCAGACACCGGACAACTACATTGCATGGGTACACCGAGTAGGCATACATCCCGTCACGCGGGAAGAGCTGACCGCTTGGAGCAATGCAGAGAAAATAGTGGTGACTTCGCATTATGGCTTTGTCTACTCACAGCCCAGCCAGGCATCGCAGACCGTCTCTGATGTTGCTGCAGGAAACCGCCTGAAGTGGGAGGGGACAAAAGGTGCCTTTTATAAGGTGGCTTATCCCGACGGCCGTCAGGGATATATCTCCAAATCCATCTCCATGCCTGAGAAGAAATGGCGTGCCACCTTGAAGCAGGATGCCGCCAGCATTATAGCCACGGCGCATAGCATGATGGGCATCCCTTATCTTTGGGCTGGCACTTCCTCCAAAGGGGTGGATTGTAGCGGCTTCATGCGCACCGTTCTTTTCATGCACGACATCATCATTCCGCGGGATGCTTCCCAGCAGGCATACGTGGGCGAGCATATCGATATCACTCCTGATTTCAGTAACCTCCAGCCGGGCGATTTGATTTTCTTCGGGCGCAAGGCGACGCCGGAACGCAAGGAACGTGTGGTACATGTCGGCATGTATATCGGCAACAAGCGTTTCATCCATTCGCAAGGCGATGTGCGCGTCAATAGCTTCAGCCCCGACGACGAGCTGTTCGATGAATACAACCTCGGTAGACTGTTGTTCGCTACGCGCGTGTTACCTTATATAAATAAGGAGGCGTCGCTCAATACAACGGAAACGAATCCATTTTATTCAATGTAATAATGTGCTAATGTGCCAATATGCCAATGACCTGCGGCGTGACGGTGCAAACATAACGTAGCATATACATAGCGCAGCCCATTGGCACATTAGCCCATTAGCATATTGGCACATTTAATACACACACAATTATGTCAAACAGAAGAGATTTCCTGAAAACCGCCGCTTTTGCCGCACTCGGCTCAGGCATGGCAATCAATCATGTATTTGCCGGAGGAAATGACGCTCCTTCCTTGTTCAACGTGAACAGTAGGGCAGGTGTAACCCCCAAAATGAAACTGCGTTTCTTCCCCTATGAACTGAAATTGCGCCATGTCTTTACAGTGGCCACCTACTCGCGTACTACCACTCCCGACGTTCAAGTCGAGATAGAATATGATGGCATTATCGGTTATGGTGAAGCCTCCATGCCCCCGTACCTGCAACACGAACTAGGCACGATGGACAGTGTACTGGCTTTTCTGAAGAAGGTGCAGGATGTTATCGGCCAATTCTCAGACCCCTTTCAGCTGGAAGATATACTGGCTTATATAGACAGCCTCTCGGCAGGGGATTCCGCTGCTAAAACTGCTGTGGACATCGCCTTGCACGACCTTGTGGGCAAACTGTTGCAAGCCCCTTGGTATAAGATATGGGGGTTGGACAAGGAAAAGACTCCCTCTACAACTTTCACCATCGGTATTGATACGGCCGACGTGGTGCGTGAAAAGACGAAAGAGTGTGCCGACCAGTTCAATATCCTTAAAGTGAAGCTGGGGCGGGAGAACGACAAGGAAATGATAGAGACCATCCGTTCGGTGACGGACCTTCCGATTGCCATTGATGCCAACCAGGGTTGGAAGGACAAACATCATGCGCTCGATATGATACATTGGCTGCACGAAAAAGGAATTGTCATGATAGAGCAACCGATGCCCAAGGAACAACTGGACGATATTGCATGGGTCACCCAGCAAAGCCCGTTGCCCATATTTGCCGATGAGTCCATTCAGCGTCTGAAGGATGTGGCAGGCTTGAAGGGTGCCTTTACGGGCATCAACATCAAGCTGATGAAGTGTACCGGCATGCGCGAAGCCTGGAAGATGGTGACTTTGGCACGTGCATTGGACATGAAAGTGATGGTAGGATGTATGACCGAGACCTCTTGTGCCATTACCGCTGCCTCCCAATTCTCTCCGGCAGTGGACTTTGCCGACTTGGACGGTAGTCTGCTGATTGCGAACGACCGTTTCAAGGGTATGGAGGTTGTGAAAGGTAAGATAACGTTGCCCGATTTGCCGGGTATTGGAGTGGTGAAGTTATGAGAAAGCTATTGTATACCGTCGCTCTGTTTGTGATGGCTTCTGCATGCAGCACGAAGCCCGAGAGCAAGCCCTATAATTGGGAGGACGACCTGTACCAACGTCTGCTTACGGATTTCTGTATGACGGAATCCCAGGTGAAGGACTATATCCGCAAGTATATTCCCGACGTGACCGATGAGCAGATGCGCCAGTGGGAAGCCTCCAAAGCTTTGGAGTGCATGATGCTGGATGGAGAGAAACGCTATTTCCGCAATGCCGGACCTAATCTGTTTCGTGTGGACTCCACTTGCTATGACATCAAGATAGCCAAGGAAGGCACTTCGCCGAGTGGCAGCGAGAAAGTGAATATGGAGAACCTGCCCGAAATCATTTCTGCTGTGAAGAAAGAGGGCAAGGCCATTGTTGCGCCGAAGCGCATGCGCGTCACCTACACGTTGACCGTAGATACCAATGCCGTGCCTGCCGGGAAAATCATCCGTTGCTGGTTACCCTATCCCCGTCAGGACCAGGCCCGGCAGCAGGATGTCAAGTTCATTTCGGCCAGCGAACCGCAATACACCTTTTCGTCGCCCGAGTGCCGTCACAGTACATTGTACATGGAGAAACGTGCTGTCGAAGGCGAACCGACCGTATTCTCCGAAACCTTTGAGTTTACCGCCAACGGCGAATGGCATAATCTGAAGCCGGAAGATGTGCAGCCCTATGATACGACGACCGCCCTTTATAAGGAATATACTGCCGAGCGTGAGAAGCATATCGTCTTTTCCCCGCGCTTGCGCGAACTTGCTGCCAAATTGACAGCCGGTGAAACCAACCCCTACCTGAAAGCCAAACGTATCTTCCGTTGGGTGAATGACAACTTCCCGTGGGCTTCTGCACGCGAATATTCCACCATTGAGAATATCCCGGAATATGTGTTGGACAACCGTCACGGAGACTGTGGCCAAGTCAGCCTGCTGTTCATTACGCTTTGCCGCATCAGTGGTATTCCCGCACATTTCCAGAGCGGCTTCATGATGCATCCCCGTGCATGGAATCTGCACGATTGGGCAGAAGTCTACTTCGAGGGTGTGGGTTGGGTGCCTGTCGACCAGTCATTCGGCATTCCTGCCTTTGCCCGCAATGCCGACGAAGAATATTTCTTCCTGGGTGGTATAGACTCTTGGCGCATGATTGTGAACACTGATTACGGCATGCCGCTACAGCCCGAAAAGCAGTATCCCCGCAGCGAGACCGTCGACTTCCAGCGTGGCGAGGTGGAGTGGGAGGGAGGTAACCTCTACTTCCCGCAGTGGGGCTACCACATGGACATTGATTACTTGAATTATTAAGGTGCTATCTGCCCTCTAAAAACAGATGATGCGTTCAGCCCGAACACATCATCTGTTTGGTATAAACGCATCATCTGTTTACCCCAAATGCATCATCCGTTTCGGCCGCAACGGGTGATGCGTCTTTTTATACCCTATCTGTCAGTTCTTTAACAGTCAGCAATCGTACATAAATGCTAATTTGTCAGTCTTTGCCGTTAACCGCTGTTAAGCCCTAAATATCCTCTGTTAAAAGAGAACAAAAAAGAGTGACAAGCGGAATAACTGAACGTTTTTTGTCGTTATTTTAACGTCGTAATGTTAAACGAAACTTGAATATTAACAATTTAAAGAATAGGAAGAATAGTATGAAACAGACAACAAAAAACATCCTTGGAGTTGCGGCTATCGTGCTCCTGAGCTCTGGAGTGGCTGGATTGACCACTTATAAGATGCTGAATAAGGAAAAGCCTGCCGCATTCAGCGAGTTGTTCCAACAGAACCCCAATAATCTGCTACCGGCGGCTTTCCATGCAACGGATGCCCAGCCAGTGGATTTGACACAAGCAGCGGAGAGTTCGCTCCATGCTGTAGTGCATATACGTGCCACTCAGTTGAGTAAGACCCAGACGGTACAAGAACAGCCGGATATTTTTGACTTCTTCTTTGGAGACGGTCGTGGACGCCAGCGCCAGATACAGACCCAGCCGCGTGTAGGTTTCGGTTCGGGTGTCATCATCTCCAAAGACGGATATATTGTGACGAACAATCACGTGGTGGAAGGTGCTGATGAAATCACTGTGAAACTGAATGACGACCGTGAGCTGAAAGGACGCATCATCGGTACTGACCCCAGCACGGACTTGGCATTGATTAAGATTGAAGGGGATGACTTTCCGACAATTCCGGTTGGTGACTCCGACCAGTTGAAGGTGGGAGAATGGGTATTGGCAGTAGGTAATCCGTTCAACCTGAACTCTACCGTAACAGCTGGTATCGTCAGTGCAAAAGCCCGTTCCATTGGCTCTTCTGCCTCCAATGGACAAGCTGCAAACATCCAGTCTTTCATTCAGACGGATGCTGCCATCAACCAAGGTAATAGTGGTGGTGCGTTGGTGAATGCCAAAGGCGAGCTGGTTGGTATCAATGCCATGCTTTACTCACCCACGGGTGCTTATTCCGGCTATGGTTTTGCCATCCCTACCAGCATTATGACAAAGGTGGTAGCCGACTTGAAACAGTTTGGTACCGTGCAGCGCGCGCTCCTTGGCATCAAGGGTAGTGATTTGAGCACAGACCTGCAGATGGACGAACGCTGGACCGAAGAACTGAAGAAGAAGGCCGACGAACTTGGTGTGAAAGAGGGTATCTATGTGGCCGAAGTTGTTGAAGGTGGTTCCGCTGCCGGCATCTTGAAGGAAAATGATGTAATCATAGCATTGAACGGCAAGAAGATTCACAAGTTCTCGGATTTGCAGGAAATGCTGGCAAAACACCGTCCGGGCGACAAAGTGAAGGTAACAGTGGTTCGTGACAAGAAGGAAAAGGAATTCGAAATCACGCTGAAGAATGAGCAAGGCACTACGAAGGTAGTGAAGGATGCCGGAATGGAAATCTTGGGTGCAGCCTTCAAGCCCGTATCTTCCGAGCTGAAGAAGCAGTTGAACCTGGGTTACGGTCTGGAAGTTACCGGGGTTACCAATGGCAAGATGGCCGATGCAGGTATCCGCAAGGGCTTCATCATTCTGAAAGCCAACGGAGTGCCGATGAAGACGGTAGACGATTTGGAAAAGGCGATGAAAGAGGCAAGAAAGTCTCCTGAGCAAGGTTTGTTCATCACCGGTATGTTCCCGTCAGGAAAACGTGCAATGTATGCCGTTGATTTGACTCAAGAATAAAAAATAGGGATAGTTAGGTAAGAAGATTGTAATATTAGCTAACAATAGCGAAAAAGGGGGTGTCGGTACAATACATACCGGCATCCTTTTTGTTATATAGGATAAGATATAAATAAGGTGAAAAAGTTGGGATGAAATTATTGTAACAAAATAATTTGTCGTACCTTTGCAACCCAAATCTGTATTATAAGAATGAGACAACTTAAAATTACAAAAAGTATCACTAACAGAGAGAGCGCTTCTCTTGACAAGTATTTGCAGGAAATCGGTCGCGAAGACCTCATTACTGTTGAAGAGGAAGTGGAGCTCGCTCAGCGCATCCGCAAGGGTGACCGTGTTGCACTGGAGAAATTGACACGTGCCAATCTGCGTTTCGTTGTATCTGTGGCCAAGCAGTACCAAAACCAAGGTTTGAGTTTGCCCGACTTGATTAACGAGGGTAATTTAGGACTGATCAAGGCTGCCGAAAAGTTCGATGAAACACGTGGTTTCAAGTTCATCAGTTATGCAGTATGGTGGATACGTCAGTCCATTCTGCAGGCTTTGGCAGAGCAGTCGCGTATTGTACGTCTTCCGTTGAACCAGGTAGGTTCGCTGAATAAAATCAGCAAGGCCTTCTCCAAGTTCGAGCAGGAAAACGAACGTCGTCCGTCTCCTGAAGAGCTTGCCGATGAACTGGAAATCCCTGTTGACAAAATCTCTGATACGCTGAAGGTGTCCGGCCGTCACATTTCGGTGGACGCACCTTTTGTAGAAGGAGAGGACAACAGCTTGCTCGATGTACTGGTCAACGATGACTCCCCTATGGCTGACCGCTCTTTGGTGAACGAGTCTCTTGCGAGGGAAATTGATAGAGCTCTTTCTACGTTAACCGATAGGGAAAAAGAAATCATACAGATGTTTTTCGGTATCGGACAGCAGGAAATGACATTAGAGGAAATCGGCGACAAATTCGGCTTGACCCGTGAGCGTGTGCGTCAGATTAAGGAAAAAGCAATCAGAAGATTAAGACAAAGTAATCGTAGTAAATTGCTCAAATCTTATTTGGGATAAATAAGAAATATCAGTTTCCGACAAATAGAAGGAATTAAAAACCGTACGTCTTTAGTAGGCGTGCGGTTTTTTTTATATCTTTGCCCCATTGATAATTCATAACTTATAACTCATAACTCAATGAAATACGTTCGTATACTTTGTGCCGTAGCTTTGGTTTTTGCGTTGTGTTCGGCTTTTACAATGAAAGATAAGGAAAAGGCTGTATATGCTTTTGGGGTGGCGGCTTCTTTCAATGACTCCATCGTATATTATACAGACATCCAGGTATTGGACAGCGTAGAGCTGGATAAGAATGGATTCTTGCCCAAGCGTGATTTATACACTTACCAGCTTAAGAACTATCTGGAGTACAATCTGAAGAAACCTGATTATACTTGCATGATTTATTTCGCTGAAAACAAGAAAAAGTTGGAAAAAGAGGCTGTAAAGGTAAAAGGCAAGTATAAAAAGAGTAAGAATATGGTTTTGCAGGTGGTGAAGCCTGAGGCTTTCACATTTGCAAAACCGCAGGAATAAGATTTCAAGTATGAAAACAAAACTATATCTTCTTTTTTTCTTCGTTTTCCCCTTGTTCATGTCGGCGTGTCGTGGTGATGACCCGATACCTGATCCTCCGGTTGATGGGAAACGTACTGTGCTGGTATATATGGCAGCGGATAATAGTATAAATCCATTGGCTAGCTTTACGGATGGGGATTTGGAGGAATTGAAAGCTGGGATGGCTTCAATTGATAATACATCTGATATGCATTTATTGGTGTATATAGATACGGGATTTCCTCGTTTGATTGAAATTGAAAATAAAGGTGGTACTGTTGTTGAAACAATAGTCAAAGAATACGAAGATAGAAATTCGTGCGGAGTCGCTGAGACGCAAGAGGTATTCAATGATGTGTTTGGGAATTCTTTATATAAAGCGGAAAGTTATGGTTTGATTTATTGGTCGCATGGGGAAGGATGGATACCTACTCCATTGCCTTCTACTCGCTGGATAGGAAATGATAAGACTGGAGGAGGGCATTATATGAATATTGAGGACTTGAAGTTAGTATTACAGAACGCTCCTCATTTTGATTTTATTATGTTTGATGCTTGCTTTATGCAGTCGGTGGAAGTCGCGTATGAGTTGCGTGATTGTTGCGATTACTATATTGGTTTCCCTGCTGAGAATCCTGGTCCTGGTGCTGCCTATGATAGAATGTTTCCATTTATATTTCAGAAAGGTGCAGCGGTAGAAATGGCTATTGGGACTTTTGCTGCTTATGATGAAATTTATACTGGAAAAATAGGAAGTAATAGCAATTGGACAATGGGCACTGCTATAGATGTGCTGAAATCTTCTGAGCTTGAGAACTTAGCTGCTGCTACAGCAAATGCTTTGTCGGGAGTGACAGCAGATAGAGAAGTTCTTCGGTCATCGGTCTTTGATTATGATCAGCGTAAAGTAGGATCGTCTTATTATGTAGGCTATTATGATTTCGTAGAAATGATGGAAAAACTCGTTGTGGATGAAGTTGCCTTGGATGAATGGAAGCAAGCATATGATGCAGCTTCTGTCTGTTGGAAAAAAACGCCGATGATTTATTCGATGTCTGTTGGTATGTTCTCCATGAAGCGGGCAAATGGGGTTAGCCATTATATACCTTCCACTGCCACTTCTGCTGCTGCTCAAGCTGCTAATGCCGCTTATCGTTCTACCTTATGGTATAGTGCTGTCGGTCTTGCTCGGCTTGGTTGGTAAGCTTATAAAAACTTGCATACTGAACGGATTATTATAGGTGTAAAAACTTGTAATAATCCGTTTTTTTATGCCTATTCTTATTAAAAATGAGTCTTTTAATAATATTTTCCTTTGGAAATTATGTTTTATTGAAAATAATTATTTTCTTTGCATCGTCAAACTTAAAAAACGAAGAATTATGAAATATGTAATCATTGGCGGTGTAGCAGGTGGAGCCACGGCAGCCGCCCGACTGAGAAGAGTGGACGAAATGGCTGAAATCCTTTTATTGGAGAAAGGCCCTTACATCTCGTATGCTAATTGTGGTTTACCTTATTATATAGGTGGAGTGATAGCAGAGCGCGAGAAGCTGTTGGTACAGACACCCGAATCTTTCGGCAAGCGCTTCCGCATTGATGTGCGTGTGCAGAATGAAGTAATCGCCATCCATCCCAAAAACAAGACCGTTACCATACGCAATGTGGAAGGCAAGGAGTACGACGAAAGCTATGACAAACTTTTGCTTTCTCCCGGTGCCAACCCCGTGAAGCCCCCCTTGGAAGGCATTAATTCCGAAGGCATCTTCACGTTGCGCAATGTAGAAGATACCGACCATATCAAGGCTTATATCTCGGACAAGCAGGTGAAACGCGCCGTGGTGGTAGGTGCCGGTTTCATCGGATTGGAAATGGCGGAGAACCTGCATCATGCCGGTGTTCATGTGTCTGTAGTCGAAATGGGTAATCAGGTGATGGCGCCTATCGACTTCTCTATGGCGGCACCTATTCATCAGCATTTGTTGCAGAAAGGCGTCTCTCTCTATCTGGAAGAAGGAGTAACCCATTTCAAACGTACGGACAACGGAATCACCGTATTCCTGAAAAGCGGAAAGGCCATTCCTGCCGATATGGTGTTACTCTCCATCGGTGTGCGTCCTGCCACTGCATTGGCGCAACAAGCCGGCTTGAAACTGGGCGAGATGGGCGGTATCTGGGTAGACGAACACTTGGAGACTTCCGAAAAAGACATCTATGCTGTGGGCGATGCCATCGAATATCCTCATCCGCTGACCGGAAAGCCCTGGCTCAATTATCTGGCAAATCCTGCCAACCGCCAGGGACGTATCGTTGCTGATAATATGGTGTTTGGCAATACTGTTTCCTACGAAGGAGCTATCGGCACCTCCATTGCCAAAGTATTCGACATGACGGTAGCCTCTACGGGCCTTGCAGCCAAACGCTTGAAGCAGTGGGGCATGGAATATCAAAGCTCGGTGACTCACTCGGCATCTCATGCCGGTTACTATCCGGATGCCCTACCTTTGACCTTGAAACTGACTTTCCATCCCAAAACCGGTAAACTCTATGGTGCGCAATGTATCGGTTACGAGGGAGTGGACAAGCGAATCGACCAGATAGCCGGACTCATCAAGCGGGGTGGCACAGTCTACGATTTGATGGAGACGGAGCACACGTATGCGCCTCCTTTCTCCTCGGCCAAAGACCCCATCGCTATTGGCGGCTATGTAGCATCGAACATTATCAGCGGTGCAATGCCCGTCATCTCTTGGCGCGAGCTGGTGGAAGAGAAGGATAAAGTGATGCTGATAGATACCCGTACGCCCGAGGAATTCTCTTTCGGCACCATTCCGGGAGCCGTCAATATTCCGTTGGACGAAATGCGCGAGCATTTGGCAGAGATACCTACAGACAAGCCGGTAGTGCTTTTCTGTGCTGTGGGTCTGCGCGGTTATCTGTCCCTGCGCATCCTGATGGGGTGCGGCTATCGCAATGTGCGCAATCTGATAGGTGGTTATAAGACCTACTCCACGGCAACAGCACCTCTGCCGTCTCCATCTGCTCCGGCAGGCGGCGGCTCTTCTTCTTCTTCGGTAGAGGCTGCTACTGATGATGTTCCTGCGGATGCATCAGTGTCCAAGAAGGAAACGTTGAAGATAAATGCTTGCGGTTTGCAATGTCCGGGACCTATCATGCAGGTGAAAAAGGCGATGGATAGCATTGCTGTGGGCGAGCGTGTGGAGATTGTGGCAACCGATGCCGGTTTTGCACGCGATGCTTCTGCCTGGTGTGATACGACGGGAAATAAATTGATAGAGAAGCATGACGAGAAAGGACGCTATACGGTAGTCATCGAGAAAGGTGCTCCGGCTTGTACATCTGCTTCCAATGTTTCCGCAGCCGGGGGTAGGGGAAAGACGCTGATTCTGTTCAGTGACGACCTGGACAAAGCGCTGGCAACCTTCGTACTAGCAAACGGAGCAGCGGCAACGGGACAGAAAGTAACCATTTTCTTCACCTTCTGGGGACTGAACGTCTTGAAGAAAGTGCAGAAACCCAGTGTGCAGAAGGACTTCTTCGGCAAGATGTTCGGCATGATGCTGCCGTCCAGCTCTTTGAAACTGAAGTTGTCGCAGATGAATATGTTTGGCATGGGCAGCCGCATGATGCGCTTCTTGATGAAGCGCAAGGGAGTGGATTCTTTGGAGTCGTTGCGCTCGCAGGCATTGGCGCAGGGAGTGGAATTCATTGCTTGCCAGATGTCTATGGATATGATGGGCATCCAGCACGAAGAACTTCTGGATGAAGTAACCATCGGCGGCGTGGCTACCTATATGGAACGTGCGGACAAGGCAAATGTGAACTTATTTATATAGGAGGACAAGATATGGAGACTTTATGTAAAATCCGTGATGTTTATCGGGCTATTGCCGAGTTCGAGGTGCAGTTTACGCAGATGTATGATTTATCGCTGAATGAAGGAATGCTGTTGTGCACGCTGCTCAATACTCCTAAGCTTACCTCCAGTGAGATAGCCGAGGCACTGGGTTTGTCTGCCTCCAACACTTCAAAGGTCATTCGCTCTGTCGAGGGAAAGAAGCTCATTACCCGTCTGATAGGTAAGGAAGATAAGCGTCAGATGCGTTTTTCTCTTACGACAGAAGGCAAGAACCGGATTTCGGATATTAAGAATGCTACTTTCGAATTGTCGGGGTTGTTGCAGCAGGTAGTTAGCCTCGTATAGTTTTGTGTAAAAGCGAATTAATATCGTGTTTGCAGGAAGTTAATATCCTGCGGACACGATATTTGTTTTTTGTAGGACACGTTATTAACTTCTTGCACGACATGTTGTTAGTATCGTGTATTGCATGCTATAAATTGTTTGTATCTGTTCATGTATACTGTTTTTGTTTTGCTTGAATAAACTGTGTAATTGCTTGTAACACAGAAAGATGGAGGAGATGCTGGAGGAGTTTTTTTAACGTTCGTTTAATGAACGTCTATTTTTAAGAAAATAAGTAGAGGCATAAAAGTTAAAAAGGAACAAAACTTTAAGATGTTAAATATTAGATTTATATTATTGTAAATCAATACATTAATATGAAATAAAAATTACTTTGGAAATATTTTTATTAAACATTTTCATTAGTGTCCCGTTAAAATGGGACGAGTTAAACAATTAATCAAATAGCCCCGGAATA
>NZ_QTMD01000042.1:0-31880 GCF_003602995.1 Bacteroides sp. AF25-38AC
TCGCCGTTTTCAGAAGAAGCCTCCGTGTCTGATAAGGATACGGAGGCTTTGTTCGTTTTTGGCGGTCTCATAAACTTTTCTTATATTTGCGCCGAACTAATTTTATATCAACGTTTAAAGCAAATTGAAAGTATGAAGACTAAAGTTTTATTGGCTGCCGTTGCGGTAGCGTTTTCTTTCGCAGTGACATCTTGTGGCAACAAAAAGGCTGCAGATTCTAATGCAACTGAGGCAGATTCTTGCTGTGCTGCAAAAACAGAACAAGTATGTGACTCTGCAAAGGCATGTTGCCAGGCTGCTGATTCAGCAGCGTGTCCTAAGGCTGCATGTGATGGTGCCAAGTGTGACAAACCTTGTGAGAAGAAGTAATTCAGAACTTGTATTGAACTGAAGAATAAGGAAAGGCGTACCTTGAGGTACGCCTTTTTTTGTGATATATTTCAGCGATAAATAAATACAAACTTATAAAATGATATTTTTTATCGGAAAAAAGTAACGAATTTGTTTGTGTGGTACGAAATAATATCTACCTTTGCAACGTCAAAACAAAAAAGAAGATGATTCAGAACTTTACATATATTCTACTGTGTGGTATTATTATTCTACTGGCAAAGTTTAGTGGAAGTGAGTGCTGTGCGTGAATATATATGTAAGATGCAATGATATATGAAGCCTTTCTCACTTCCAAGTGTGAAAGGCTTTTTTTATGGAACATAAATTAAATACAATAAAGCAATGAGTGACAAATTATTTATTTTCGACACAACGCTCCGCGATGGCGAGCAGGTTCCGGGATGCCAATTGAATACAGTGGAAAAGATTCAGGTAGCCAGACAACTGGAAGCCCTGGGGGTGGACGTGATTGAAGCCGGATTTCCGATTTCAAGTCCGGGAGATTTCAATTCGGTCATTGAGATATCAAAAGCTGTGACATGGCCCACCATCTGTGCCTTGACACGTGCCGTACAGAAAGATATTGATGTGGCGGCAGAGGCTTTGCAGTTTGCCAAGCATAAACGTATCCATACTGGTATCGGTACATCTGACTCGCACATTAAATATAAATTTAATTCCAATCGCGAGGAAATAATAGAGCGTGCAGTGGCTGCCGTAAAGTATGCACGTAAGTATGTGGATGATGTAGAGTTCTATGCCGAAGATGCAGGCCGAACGGATAATGAATATTTGGCACGGGTGGTAGAAGCTGTTATCAAGGCAGGTGCGACTGTGGTGAATATTCCCGATACAACGGGGTATTGCTTGCCTGATGAGTATGGCGCGAAGATAAGATATCTGATGGAACATGTCAACGGTATTCATAATGCCATTATTTCTACTCATTGCCACAATGACTTGGGCATGGCTACTGCCAATACAATGGCTGGCGTACTGAATGGTGCCCGCCAGGTGGAGGTAACCATCAATGGTATTGGTGAACGTGCCGGCAATACTTCTCTTGAGGAAGTGGCGATGATTATCAAATGTCACAAGGACATAGAAATCGAGACCAACATCAATACACAGAAGATTTATCCAACCAGCCGTATGGTGTCCAGTCTGATGAACATGCCGGTGCAGCCCAACAAGGCTATTGTAGGTCGCAATGCTTTTGCCCATTCGTCGGGTATTCACCAGGATGGTGTGTTGAAGAATGTACAGACTTACGAAATCATTGACCCGCATGATGTGGGTATTGATGATAATTCCATCGTATTGACAGCCCGTAGCGGACGTGCAGCCTTGAAGAATCGTTTGTCGATATTGGGAGTACAACTGGATCAGGAGAAGTTGGACAAAGTGTATGAAGAGTTCTTGAAACTTGCCGATAAGAAGAAGGATATCAACGATGATGATATTCTGGTATTGGCAGGGGCAAACCGTACGCAGAACCACCGTATCAAACTGGAATATCTTCAGGTGACCAGTGGGGTGGGGGTTCGTTCGGTTGCCAGCTTGGGATTGAACATCTCTGGCGAGAAGTTTGAAGCCGCCGCCAGTGGAAACGGTCCGGTAGACGCTGCTATCAAGGCTTTGAAGAAGATTATTGACCGCCATATGACATTGAAGGAATTCACTATCCAGGCTATCAGCAAGGGTAGCGACGATATGGGTAAGGTACATATGCAGGTGGAATACGATAATCATATTTATTATGGGTTCGGTGCCAATACGGATATTATCGCGGCATCAGTGGAAGCGTACATCGACTGTATCAATAAGTTCAAGATGTGATTTTAATCGTAAATTGTAAATAGCTAAATTGTACATAAAGAGATGAATACATTATTTGATAAAATCTGGGATGCCCATGTGGTACAGAAAGTGGAAGACGGTCCCACACAGCTTTATATTGACCGGCTTTATTGTCATGAAGTAACCAGCCCGCAAGCCTTTTCAGGATTGCGCGAACGTGGAATCAAGTGTTTCCGTCCGGAAAAGATTTTCTGTATGCCCGACCATAACACGCCGACGCATGACCAGGACAAGCCGATTGAAGACCCGGTTTCAAAGACTCAGGTAGATACACTGGCCAAGAATGCGGAAGAGTTTGGATTGGCCCATTTCGGCATGATGGACAAGAAGAACGGAATTATCCATGTAGTAGGTCCGGAACGCGGGCTGACCCTGCCTGGCATGACCATTGTCTGCGGTGACTCGCATACTTCCACCCACGGGGCGATGGGAGCAGTGGCTTTCGGTATCGGTACGAGTGAGGTGGAAATGGTAATGGCCTCGCAATGTATCCTTCAGACCCGTCCTAAGACAATGCGCATCACTGTCGACGGCAAACTTGGCAAGAGAGTGACGGCAAAAGATGTAGCATTGTATATGATGTCGAAGATGACGACCAGCGGCGCTACGGGATATTTCGTGGAATATGCCGGAGAAGCTGTGCGTGGTCTGACTATGGAAGGCCGTCTGACCTTGTGCAATCTGAGTATAGAGATGGGTGCCCGCGGCGGTATGGTTGCTCCGGATGAGACCACTTTCGAGTACATCAAAGGACGCGAATATGCTCCGAAGGGTGAGGCATGGGACAAGGCATTGGCCTATTGGAAAACATTGAAGAGTGATGAGGATGCAGTGTTCGACAAGGAAGTCCGTTTTGCTGCCGAAGATATTGAACCGATGATTACATACGGTACCAACCCGGGCATGGGTATGGGTATCACACAACATATTCCTACTACCGAAGGCATGGGAGAAGCTGCCCGGACCTCTTTCATGAAGTCTATTAGCTATATGGGTTTCCAACCGGGAGAACCTTTGCTGGGTAAGAAGGTTGACTATGTGTTTTTGGGTGCCTGCACCAATGGACGCATTGAGGATTTCCGTGCATTTGCCTCCATTGTGAAAGGCCGTCGGAAAGCCGAGAATGTAGTGGTATGGCTGGTTCCGGGCTCCTGGATGGTAGATGCACAGATTCGCGAAGAGGGACTGGACAAGATTTTGGAAGAGGCCGGTTTTGCCATTCGCCAACCGGGTTGTTCTGCTTGCCTGGCAATGAACGACGATAAGGTGCCTGCCGGAAAGTATGCAGTGTCTACCAGTAACCGTAATTTTGAAGGACGCCAGGGACCGGGTTCCCGAACACTGCTTGCCAGCCCGCTTGTAGCTGCAGCAGCGGCAGTGACTGGAGTAATTACTGACCCGAGAACGCTGATTTGATGTACGATTGGACGATTTACGATTAAAATTACTTCGTAAATCAAACATCGTTCAACAAAGGTAAATCAAGAGTATTTTCAATCGTAAATTGTAAATCGTAAATACAAAGATGAAGACAAAATTTGATATAATAACCAGTACTTGTGTGCCTCTTCCATTAGAGAATGTGGATACAGACCAGATAATCCCTGCACGTTTTCTGAAAGCTACTACCCGTGAGGAAAAGTTCTTCGGAGATAATTTATTCCGCGATTGGCGCTATCATCCGGACGGTTCTCTGAACAAGGACTTTGTTTTGAACAATCCCACTTACGGTGGACAGATTCTGGTGGCGGGAAAGAACTTCGGTTCCGGTTCCAGCCGTGAGCATGCTGCATGGGCCATTGCCGGTTACGGTTTCCGCGTGGTGGTATCGAGTTTCTTTGCCGATATACACAAGAACAATGAACTGAACAACTTTGTGCTTCCGGTGGTGGTAAGTGAGCCGTTCCTGAAAGAGTTGTTCGACTCTATCTCTGCCAATCCGAAGATGGAAGTGGAAGTGAATCTGCCCGAACAGACCATCACCAACAAAGCTACGGGCAAGATCGAACATTTTGAAATCAATGCCTACAAGAAACATTGCCTGATGAATGGCTTGGATGACATCGATTTTCTGGTTGAGAATAAAGATAAGATAGAAGCTTGGGAGAATAAAAATGAAGCATAATCATCCGAAGATAGAAATCATGGACACTACGCTCCGCGACGGTGAACAGACCAGCGGAGTCTCCTTTGTGCCCCATGAGAAGCTGATGATTGCCCGTTTGTTACTGGAGGAATTGAAGGTAGACCGGGTGGAGGTGGCTTCTGCGCGGGTATCCGAAGGAGAGTTTGATGCCGTAAAAATGATTTGTGACTGGGCGGCACGCCGTAATCTGTTGCCAAGAGTAGAAGTGCTTGGCTTTGTAGATGGCCACACGTCGGTGGACTGGATACATGCGACCGGTTGCCGTGTCATCAATCTGCTGTGCAAAGGCTCGCTGAAGCATTGCACCTACCAGTTGAAGAAGACTCCCGAAGAGCATATCGAGGATATTCTGTCCGTAGTGGATTACGCCAACGAGCAGGATATGGTAGTGAATGTCTATCTGGAAGACTGGAGCAACGGCATGAAAGATTCTCCGGAATATGTGTTCCGTCTGATGGACGCCTTGGAGCAGACCAATATCCGCCGCTATATGTTGCCTGACACGTTGGGCGTATTGAACCCGCTGCAGGTCATCGAGTTCATGCGCAAGATGGTGAAACGCTATCCGCATGCCCATTTTGACTTCCATGCCCACAATGACTATGACCTTGCCGTGAGCAATGTGCTTGCCGCCGTACTTAGCGGTTGCAAGGGACTGCATACTACCATTAACGGCCTGGGCGAACGCGCCGGCAATGCTCCGCTTGCCAGTGTGCAGGCTATCCTGAAAGACCACTTCAATGCCATTACCAACATTGACGAAAGCCGCCTGAACGACGTAAGCCGTGTGGTGGAGTCCTACTCGGGCATCGTCATTCCCGCCAATAAACCGATTGTTGGCGAGAATGTATTTACCCAAGTGGCAGGCGTCCATGCCGACGGTGACAATAAAAGTAACCTCTACTGCAACGACCTCCTGCCCGAACGCTTTGGTCGCAAGCGAGAGTATGCCCTGGGCAAGAACAGCGGTAAAGCCAATATCCGGAAGAATCTGGAGGACTTGGGGTTACAACTGGATGAAGATGCCATGCGCAAAGTGACCGAACGCATCATTGAGTTGGGCGACAAGAAAGAGCTGGTGACGCAAGAAGACCTGCCCTATATCGTTTCGGACGTACTGAAGCACGGAATGGCAGAAGAACGCGTCAGCCTTAAGAGCTATATTGTGAATCTGGCGTATGGATTGAAGCCGATGGCTACGTTGAAGATAGAAATTAACGGAAAGGAATATGAGGAAAGTTCCAGTGGAGATGGCCAGTATGATGCTTTTGTGCGCGCCTTGCGCAAGATATATAAAGTGACACTGGGTCGTAAGTTCCCGATGCTGACGAACTATGCCGTGACCATTCCTCCCGGTGGGCGTACCGATGCCTTTGTGCAGACGGTTATTACCTGGAGTTTTGAAGATACGATATTCCGTACACGCGGATTGGACGCAGACCAGACGGAAGCGGCCATCAAGGCGACGGTGAAGATGCTGAATATCATAGAAGACGAATACGAATCATAAAAAATGGATCTCATGGAGAAAAAGAAATCGTTTTTTGAGAGGCGTCCTTATGTATGCTATGCGTTGTATGCAGGCTTGCTTTTTGCTTTCAACCTCTTTCTGCGTTGGTGGAGCGGCGAGTTGGATGCGGACGAGTATCTTATGTCAGCCATCAATACCCTTATATTGACAGCAGGTTTTGTGTGGGGTGATCGGTATCGCCGCAAGAATCTTGCAAACAAAAAGAAGATAGATGAACTTTTAAATAATAAAGAAAACAATGGATTTTAAAATTGCAGTGTTGGCCGGTGACGGTATCGGCCCCGAAATCTCTACCGTAGGCGTGGATGTGATGACTGCCGTGTGTGAGAAGTTCGGACATAAAGTGAACTATGAATATGCCATCTGCGGTGCAGACGCGATAGACAAGGTGGGTGACCCGTTTCCCGAAGCCACTTATGAGGCTTGTAAAAATGCGGATGCTGTATTGTTCTCTGCCGTAGGTGACCCGAAATTCGACAATGACCCTACTGCCAAAGTGCGTCCCGAGCAGGGCTTGCTGGCTATGCGCAAGAAACTGGGACTATTTGCCAACATCCGTCCCGTGCAGACCTTCAAATGTCTGCTCCATAAGTCTCCCCTTCGTGCGGAACTGGTGGATGGTGCCGATTTCCTTTGCATCCGCGAACTGACCGGTGGCATGTACTTCGGTGAGAAATACCAGGACAATGACAAGGCGTATGATACGAACATGTATACCCGTCCTGAGATTGAGCGTATCCTGAAAGTCGGATTTGAATATGCCATGAAACGCAGTAAACATCTTACGGTGGTGGATAAAGCCAATGTGCTTGCCTCTTCCCGTCTTTGGAGACAGATTGCCCAGGAGATGGCACCGCAGTACCCCGAGGTGACAACCGACTATATGTTTGTGGACAACGCCGCCATGAAGATGATTCAAGAGCCGAAATTCTTTGACGTAATGGTTACGGAAAATACGTTTGGTGATATTTTGACGGACGAGGGTTCCTGCATCAGTGGCTCTATGGGATTGCTGCCTTCTGCTTCTACGGGAGAGAGCACGCCGGTATTCGAACCTATCCATGGTTCCTGGCCGCAGGCGAAAGGCTTGAATATAGCCAATCCGCTGGCGCAAATTTTGTCTGTAGCCATGCTTTTCGAATACTTCGACCTGAAAGAGGAGGGGGCGTTGATTCGTAAGGCAGTTGATGCTTCACTCGATGCGAATGTACGTACACCGGAGATTCAAGTAGAAGGTGGCGACAAATACGGTACCAAGGAAGTGGGCGCGTGGATTGTAGACTATCTTAAGAAGTCTTGATAACAGTGTCTCATTACCGTTCTGTTCATCAGTAACTTCTCACTGCAAAGTTCTGCAAACCTTTTGCAGTGTCACTGCAAAGCTGTTACAGTTGCGCTGCAAAGCAGTTGCAGTACCACTGCAAACCTATTTGCAGTAACGCTGCAGCTCGTTTGCTGTACTACTGCAAAAAGCATGCACCATCTTTGCAGTGGGAAGTCGCTGATTGTCAGATATGGTTCTTCCTCCTCATCCTGCCTTCTTCAATCGTTTCATATCCTTTCATCCTCTTTATTCGTGTTAAGCTTTGATAGATGGCAGTATAATCTTTCCTTTCCCGCACGGTTTATTTCTTGGAATTTCCATATCTTTGTCAGCATATCCATGTTACATAAGTGTGTACGGGAAGAATGTATTAGACAGTGAGATTATGGCGAAAATTGCAAAGAACCTGACGGAGTTGATTGGGCATACTCCTTTGATGGAATTGGCTGAATACAGCCGTAAATACGGATTGAAAAGAAATATTGTGGCTAAGCTGGAATCTTTTAATCCGGCGGGAAGCGTGAAGGACCGTGTGGCATTTGCCATGATTGAGGATGCCGAGGCACGTGGGGCTTTGAAACCCGGAGCCACGATTATTGAACCTACCAGTGGCAATACCGGCGTGGGACTGGCGATGGTGGCAACCATCAAGGGATATCATTTGATATTGACCATGCCGGAGACCATGAGTGTGGAACGCCGTAATCTGTTGAAAGCCTTGGGTGCGGAGATTGTACTGACCGACGGGCTGACAGGTATGGCCGGCTCCATTGCCAAAGCGAAAGAACTGCGGGATGCGATACCCGGTGCGGTTATTCTGCAGCAGTTTGAGAATCCCTCCAATGCCAAGGCTCATGAACATACTACGGGGGAAGAAATCTGGACGGACACGGATGGTAAAGTGACTGTTTTTGTTGCCGGTGTGGGTACGGGCGGTACGGTCTGTGGAGTGGCGCGTGCCTTGAAGAAACATAATCCGGATGTCTATGTTGTGGCTGTAGAACCGGCCTCCTCTCCGGTTCTGGAAGGAGGGGAAGACGCACCGCACCGCATCCAGGGGATTGGGGCCAATTTTATTCCTTCCATTTATGATGCTTCTGTAGTAGACGAGATTATTCCGGTGCCCGATGACGAGGCCATTCGTGGAGGACGAGAGCTGGCTTCTACGGAAGGCTTGCTGGCGGGCATCTCATCCGGTGCGGCGGTATATGCGGCACGGTTGCTGGCCGAACGCCCTGAATTTGCGGATAAAATGATTGTTGCCCTACTGCCCGATACGGGGGAACGCTATTTGTCAACAGAACTGTTCGCTTTCGATACCTATCCTTTGGAATAAATACTGAACTATTATATGAAGAAACTTATTTTTTCTTTCTTCTTGTGTGGAGCCACGATGTTCCCTGCCTTTTCACAAACCTATCAGGAACTGAGCGAACGTGCGGTTGCAGCCACGGAGCAAGACAGCTTGTCATTGGCCGAAAAATACATTGAACAAGCTTTGAAAATGGAGCCCGCCAATCCTCATAACGCTTTGCTGTTCTCCAACTTGGGTACGATACAACGTCGGCAGCACCGGTATGAGCAGGCTCTTGACTCGTATACGCTGGCATTGAACATTGCTCCGCGTGCCATACCCGCCCTGATGAATCGTGCCGCTCTTTATCTAGAGTTGGGAAAGGATGACTTGGCCCGGATAGACTATTCTTTGGTGCTGGATATAGAGAGCGATAATCAGGAAGCCTTGCTGATGCGTGCCTATATCTATATGCGGCAGCGCAACTATAATTTTGCAAAGTCTGATTATGAACGTCTGCTGAAACTTGCCCCCCAGAGTTACAATGGCCGTCTGGGGTTGGCTACACTGGAGCAGAAGGAGGGCAAATATGAAGCGGCGCTTTCGATATTGAATGCCATGATTGCAGAAAAAGGAGGAGAAGCTACCCGGCTGACTACCCAGCAATATGCCGTACTTTACGTAGCACGTGCGGGTGTAGAGCAGGATATGAAACATGTGGACCTGGCCATGATGGACTTGGAAGAAGCCATCAAGCTGGATGCTTCGCAGACAGAAGCCTACTTGATACGGGGGCAAATTTACCTTTCTCAAAAGAAAAAGGAGTTGGCAAAACGTGACTTCGAAAAGGCCATTTCACTTGGTGTGCCGCAAGGCGACCTCAGGGATTTGCTGTTGCAGTGTAAATAATATTTAACTGTATTTCCGTATCAGTTCCACAAACTCTTTTCCGTATTTCTTCTTTTTATATTCACCGATACCGCTGATATTACCAAATTCTTCTATGGTAGTGGGGCGGGAGGCGCTGAGTAGGTGGAGCACTTTGTCGGACAGTACGATATAGGCAGGAAGTGCTTCCTGGTCGGCAAGGCGTTTGCGGAGAGTGCGGAGAGCTTCGAAAAGTTCCCCACTTTCTGTATTGGGCAATCCCAATGGCAATTCTTTGGTTGGAACTGTAGCCTTGCGTTTACGGCCTCTTGTAGCTTGTACAGCTTCCTCGCGGCGGATGGTGACAAGCAGGGCGCGTGCTCTGCCAAACAAGACATCTGTTCCGCTTTGAGTAATTTTCAGATGGTTGTTTTCATTGTAGGCTATTTCGAAATAGCCGAGTTGCAACATTTGCAGCAGGTAGTCATGCCAATCTCTGACAGGTACTTCACGCCCGGCTCCAAAGGTCTTAAGGCGATGGTATCCTCTTTCTGTAACTTCAGAACTCATGTTTCCTCGGAGGATGTCCACTAAAATACCGGTCCCTATCTGCTGCTCGGAACGCGCGATTGCACTAAGTGCCTTTTGTACGATTATTGTACCATCGAAACGTTCGGGGGGATTTTTGCATACATCACAGTTTCCACAGTCGCAGGTCGTATTTTCACCGAAATAACTTAACAGAATGCGACGGCGGCAGATATCTGCTTCCGCATATTGCTGCATACGTTGCAGCTTTTCCAGGTTGATGCTTTGTTGCCCGCTGTCTGTTGCGAATTTAGTGAGCAGAATGAGGTCGGCCAGTGAATAGAACAAAAGGGTGTCACTGGGCATTCCGTCTCGTCCGGCACGTCCTATTTCCTGATAGAAACTTTCAATGCTTTTGGGCAAATTGTAATGAATTACCCAGCGCACATTGCTTTTGTCAATTCCCATTCCAAAGGCAATGGTGGCGCATACCACTTGCACGCGGTCATTGATGAAGTCGTCTTGTGCTTCATCTCTTCGTGCCGGCGACAGTCCTGCATGATAGACCGCCGACTTTATCCCTTGTTTTTGAAGCATTTGTGCCACTGTTTCAGCCTTGCTGCGGCTCATGCAATAAATGATGCCGCTCTCTCCCGGATGGCGGGCGATGAAGTCGAGGATGGCTTTGCTTTTTTCCTTCTGCTGGTAACCTCTTTTTACGGTGAGACTCAGGTTGGGACGGTCGAAAGATGAAATGAAAATTCTCGGTTGGTTGAGGTGTAGCTGTTTAATAATATCTTCACGGGTTATTTTATCGGCTGTGGCAGTAAGTGCAATGATGGGAACCTGGGGAAACAGTTGGTGAAGGATGCCCATCTGTGTATATTCCGGACGGAAATCGTGTCCCCATTGTGAGATGCAGTGAGCTTCATCAATGGCGAAAAGGGAAATATGCATATCCCTTAACAGATAGTTGGCTTCCGCCAATAATTTTTCAGGAGAAATATATAGCAGTTTCAGCTTGCCTTCCATGCATGCACGTCGTAGGGAAGCATTCTCTGTTTCATCATTATTGCTGTTCAGTGCACCGGCCGCGATACCGTTTGCACAGAGCGTTTCCACTTGGTCCTTCATCAAGGAAATGAGCGGAGAAACCACTACCGCCGTGCCTTCACTCAATAGGGCGGGAAGTTGGTAGCAGATGGATTTTCCACCTCCCGTAGGCATCAGTACCAATGCGTCTTTACGGTCCATCAGATGGCGTATGATGTCTTCTTGTAAGGGGCGGAAACTGTCGTAACCGAAATATGTCTTGAGCGTTTGTAGCATAATCTGGCAGTATGGATTTCTTCCGGCAAAGGTACACTAATTATTGCATATACTACAAATGGAAAGTCATCAAGATTTTGTATCATATGAGTTTCTGCAAAAGGTTAAAGTTTCTTATTAATGGCTGAATTGACCTACTTTTCAACCTTTTTCGTTGTTTATTTATCAAAAATATATACGGGAAAAGTTGTGTATTAAAAAAAAATGTCTGACTTTTGTAAAGTCTAAGGGGCTAACCCTTTGGCTTTTCCGATTTTAAACAACCCTAACCAGTTAATTCAATGAGTGATTTAGAAAACAATGCCCAGGAAAAAGGAACGAAGAAACGTCCTTACAACCTGCGCGAAAAGAAAGAAAAGGATGCTGCCTACCGTTCTTTGATAAGGCCGGAATTGGCAGATGAGTTGTATGACAAGATATTGAATATCGTTGTTGTACAAAAGAAGTACAGAGATGCTGATTATTCCGCTAAGGATTTGGCGAAAGAATTGCAGACCAATACTCGCTATTTGTCTGCAGTGGTGAATTCACGCTTCGGCATGAACTATTCTTGCCTGCTGAATGAATATAGAGTAAAAGAAGCGCAGCATTTGTTGACAGACAAAAGATATGCTGACAAGAATGTAGAGGAGATCAGTACGATGGTCGGCTTTGCAAACCGTCAGTCTTTTTATGCTGCTTTCTATAAAAATGTAGGTGAGACTCCTAATGGATATCGTAAAAGACACGCAGAAAAAGAAGCTAAGAAGAAATAATTCTGTATGACTGAATGAATAAAAAGGAAATATTCCGGAACAATTGTTTCGGGATACTTCCTTTTCTTCTTTTTTAATACCAATCTATATACTCCCGACACATGAAGAAACAACTAATTTCTATGGTGACTGCCCTTTCTCTATTGACGGCTTGTGGTGGAAATCCGAAAACAACTGCTGAGGCAGAAAAATTTGACTATACAGTGGAACAATTTGCAGATTTACAGATTTTACGTTACCGCGTACCAGGTTTTGAGGATTTGTCCCTCAAACAAAAAGAATTGGTTTATTATTTGACGGAAGCGGCTTTGCAGGGCAGAGACATTCTTTTCGACCAGAATGGCAAGTATAACCTGACGATTCGCCGGATGCTGGAAGCTGTTTATACCGGCTATAAGGGAGATAAGAATACTCCTGATTTCAAGGCTATGGAAGTGTACCTCAAGCGGGTATGGTTCTCTAACGGCATTCATCATCACTATGGTAGCGAAAAGTTCGTTCCGGGATTTACTCCCGAATTCTTCAGGCAGGCTGTACAGAGTGTGGATGCAGCTACGTTGCCGCTTGCCGAAGGACAGACTGTGGAACAACTGTGCGAGGAAGTGTTCCCCGTTATTTTCGACCCCACGGTGATGCCCAAACGGGTGAACCAAGCTGCCGGTGAAGATTTGGTTTTGACTTCCGCATGCAATTATTACGATGGCGTGACGCAGCAGGAGGCCGAAGATTTCTATAATGCCTTGAAGAATCCGCAGGATGAAACTCCCGTTTCCTATGGTTTGAATAGCCGTTTGGTGAAAGAGGATGGCAAGATTCAGGAGAAAGTATGGAAAGTGGGGGGCTTGTATGGACAGGCACTTGAAAAGATTGTCTACTGGCTGAAGAAGGCGGAAGGAGTTGCCGAGACTCCCGAGCAGAAGGCGGTGATAGCCAAACTGATGGAATTCTATGAAACCGGCGATTTGAAGACATTCGATGAATATGCCATTTTGTGGGTGAAGGATTTGAACTCACGCATTGACTTTGTGAACGGTTTTACCGAAAGTTATGGTGACCCGCTCGGCATGAAGGCAAGCTGGGAATCTCTGGTGAATTTTAAAGATTTGGAAGCTACCCAGCGTACAGAGTTGATAAGCGGCAATGCACAGTGGTTTGAGGACCATTCGCCGGTAGACGGACAATTCAAGAAGGAGAAAGTGAAAGGGGTGTCTGCCAAGGTAATCACGGCGGCTATTCTGGCCGGTGACTTGTATCCTGCAACTGCTATCGGCATCAACCTGCCCAATGCCAACTGGATACGTAGCCATCATGGTTCGAAATCCGTTACAATCGGTAACATTACAGATGCTTATAATAAGGCAGCTCATGGCAACGGGTTCAATGAGGAGTTTGTGTACAGTGATGCAGAGCTTCAACTGATTGATAAGTACGCAGATGTGACAGATGAACTGCATACTGACCTGCATGAATGTTTGGGACATGGTTCCGGTAAATTGCTCCCGGGTGTGGACCCGGATGCGTTGAAGGCATATGGTTCTACTATCGAAGAAGCGCGCGCCGACTTGTTCGGACTCTACTACGTGGCCGACCCGAAGCTGGTGGAACTGGGGCTTACTCCAAGTGCGGATGCTTATAAGGCTCAATACTACACCTATCTGATGAATGGTTTGATGACACAGCTTGTACGTATCGAGCCGGGTAACAATGTAGAAGAAGCCCATATGCGCAACCGTCAGCTCATAGCCCGCTGGGTGTACGAGAAAGGTGCGGCGGAGAAGGTTGTGGAATTGGTAAAGAAGGATGGGAAGACGTACGTCGTGATAAACGATTATGAGAAAGTGCGTGACTTGTTTGGCCGGTTGCTTGCCGAGATACAGCGTATCAAGTCCACCGGTGACTATGCCGGTGCCCATGATTTGGTGGAAGCCTATGCCGTGAAAGTCGATCCCGCTTTGCATGCCGAAGTGCTGGAACGCTACAAGAAGCTGAATCTTGCGCCGTATAAGGGGTTCGTCAATCCCAAGTATGAAGTGGTGACGGATGCCGACGGTACTATAACAGATGTGACAGTGACTTATGATGAAGGTTATGCGGAACAGATGTTGCGTTATAGCAAAGACTATTCTACATTGTCTTCTGTCAATAAATGATGAACTATGATAGATACTAAAGAGCAGCTGCATCAGCGGCTGAAAGATATAAAGACACAGCTCCGTCTCTCAATGAACGGGGCTGTGTCCCAAAGTATGCGTGAGAAAGGGCTGGTATATAAGCTGAACTTTGGCGTGGAGTTGCCCCGTATCAAGGGTATTGCTGCCGGTTACGAGAAGGACCACTCTCTGGCTCAAGCTTTGTGGAAAGAAGATATCAGAGAGTGCAAAATATTGGCGGGACTTTTACAGCCGGTAGAGAGTTTCCTGCCCGAGATAGCCGATATCTGGGTGGAAGATATCCGTAATATCGAGATTGCAGAACTTACCTGCATGAATTTATTCCAACATCTTCCTTATGCGCCTGCCAAGTCCTTCCATTGGATTGCAAGCGAGGACGAATACACGCAGGTTTGCGGCTTCCTCACCATAGCCCGTCTATTGATGAAGAAAGGGGATATGAACGAACGGGTTGAAAATGAGTTCCTCGACCAGGCAATAACGGCTTTTTTGTCGGGCTCCTATCATGTACGCAATGCAGCCATGACTGCTATCCGCCGCTTTATGCAGCAAAATGAGGAAAATTCTTTTCAAGTTTGCCGCAGAGTGGAGGGTATGGACAATTCTTCTTCTGATGTAGAACAATTACTATACAATCTTGTAAAAGAGGAGGTTTGTTAGATTAGTTCTATGGTTATAGAGACTGATGCGGTAAGGGAATATTTCCCTTATCGCAATTTTTATCTCTTTCTCGTTTGCTTTCCACAAAAAAGGATTAACTTTGTTGGCTGTAAAACTGCGCCGTCAAATGGAAAGTCAGAATGTGAAAGATACAGTTAGGCAGATATTCACTGAATATCTGAATGCGAACGGGCATCGGAAGACTCCCGAACGTTATGCTATACTTGACACCATTTACTCCATAGACGGTCATTTTGATATCGACACGCTCTATTCACTGATGGCCGACCAGGAGAACTTCCGCGTCAGCCGTGCAACGCTTTACAATACCATCATTTTGCTTATAAATGCTCGTCTGGTCATCAAGCATCAGTTCGGCAACTCTTCCCAATACGAAAAATCTTATAATCGCGATACGCACCATCACCAGATATGCACCCAGTGCGGAAAGGTGACCGAGTTTCAGAACGAGGAGTTGCAACATGCCATTGAGAATACCAAACTGAGCCGTTTTAATCTTACGCACTATTCCTTATATATGTATGGGTTGTGCAGCAAGTGTGACCGGGCCAATAAACGGAAGAAAAAGAATAATAACCATAAAAAAGAAAAATGAAAGTAGACGTATTATTAGGATTACAATGGGGCGACGAAGGCAAAGGCAAAGTCGTTGATGTGTTAACTCCGAGATACGATGTCGTAGCTCGTTTCCAGGGCGGACCGAATGCCGGACATACACTCGAGTTTGAAGGGCAGAAGTATGTGCTCCGTTCCATTCCGTCTGGAATATTCCAGGGAGACAAGGTGAATATCATCGGTAACGGAGTGGTGCTTGACCCGGCTCTCTTCAAAGCGGAAGCCGAATCATTGGAAGCGTCCGGCCATAACTTGAAGGAACGCTTGCACATTTCCAAGAAAGCACACCTCATTCTGCCGACTCACCGCATACTGGATGCTGCATACGAAGCAGCCAAAGGCGATGCAAAGGTAGGAACGACCGGAAAAGGCATCGGACCGACTTACACGGATAAAATCAGCCGTAACGGTGTGCGTGTAGGCGACATTCTGCATGACTTTGACAAGAAGTATGCAGCGGCCAAGGCCCGTCATGAGCAAATCTTGAAAGGCTTGAACTATGAGTATGACATTACCGAAATGGAGAAGGCATGGTTCGAAGGTATCGAATACTTGAAACAATTCCAGTTGGTGGATAGCGAACACGAGATGAACAATCTGCTGGCTGCCGGCAAGTCTGTATTGTGCGAAGGTGCGCAGGGGACAATGCTGGACATTGATTTCGGTTCTTATCCGTTTGTCACTTCTTCTAATACGGTCTGTGCAGGTGCTTGTACCGGTCTGGGTATTGCTCCCAACAAGATTGGTGAGGTATATGGTATTTTCAAGGCCTATTGTACGCGTGTAGGTGCCGGTCCGTTCCCGACGGAATTATTCGACAAGACCGGTGACCAGATTTGCACGCTGGGTCATGAGTTCGGTTCTGTGACAGGACGTAAGCGCCGTTGTGGCTGGATTGACCTGGTGGCATTGAAATATGCCATTATGGTAGACGGGGTTACCAAACTGATTATGATGAAGAGCGATGTGCTCGATTCTTTTGAAACCATTAAGGCTTGTGTAGCTTACAAGATGGATGAGGAAGAGATTGATTACTTCCCGTTCGATATCAATGAGACTGTTGAACCGGTTTATGTAGAGCTACCCGGTTGGCAGACGGATATGACCAAGATGCAGAGTGAAGATGAGTTCCCGGAAGAATTCAATGCATATTTGTCATTCCTGGAAGAACAGCTTGGTGTGCCCATCAAGATTGTTTCTCTGGGACCGGACCGTGAGCAGACCATCGAACGGTATACAGAGGAATAATAAAACAAACAGATAACCTTAGACACGGATTACACGGATTTCGCGGCTTCATCTGAAGAACCGTGGGTGTCCGGATAATCCGTGCCTTTTTTATTTATTGCCATGAAAACACGTCTTTTGTCTTTTTTACTGTTGTTTCTTCTTGTGTGCTCCGCACAGTCGCAGACTTACCAGCCGACGGAGGAGAACCTGAAATCCCGTCAGGAGTTTCGGGACAATCGCTTCGGTATCTTCCTGCATTGGGGGATATACAGTATGCTGGCTACCGGAGAATGGACCATGACGAACAAGAACCTTAATTATAAGGAGTATGCCAAACTGGCGGGAGGTTTCTATCCTGCCAAATTCGATGCTGCCAGATGGGTGTCAGCCATTAAGGCGTCCGGGGCAAAGTATATCTGCTTTACATCCCGGCATCACGATGGCTTTTCTATGTTCCACACACGCTTTTCCGATTACAATATTGTGGATGCTACCCCTTTTAAGCGGGATATTCTGAAAGAATTGGCAGACGAGTGCCACAAGCAAGGTATTCGTCTGCATCTCTACTATTCGCACATCGACTGGTATCGCGAAGATGCTCCGTGGGGACGCACCGGACGTGGAACGGGACGACCGAATCCGAAGGGCGACTGGAACAGCTACTATAAATTCATGAACAACCAGCTGACCGAGTTGCTCACCAATTATGGAAAAATAGGTGCCATTTGGTTTGATGGCTGGTGGGACCAGGACCAGAATCCGGATTTTGACTGGCAACTGCCCGGGCAATATGCCATGATACACCGCCTGCAACCGGCTTGCTTGGTTGGGAACAACCATCATCAAGCACCGTTTGCCGGCGAGGACATCCAGATATTCGAGCGCGACCTGCCGGGAGAGAACCGTGCCGGCCTTTCCGGGCAGGATATCAGCGCCTTGCCCCTTGAAACCTGTGAGACGATGAATGGAATGTGGGGATATAAGATTACGGACCAGGATTATAAATCTACCAAAACGCTGATACATTACCTGGTGAAGGCTGCGGGTAAAGATGCCAATCTGCTGATGAATATCGGTCCTCAGCCGGACGGTGAGCTGCCTGCTGTTGCATTGGAGCGTCTGGCAGAAGTAGGGGAATGGATGAAGGTATACGGTGAAACCATCTACGGAACCCGTGGCGGCTGCATTGCTCCGCATCCTTGGGGAGTCACTACACAAAGAGAAAATAAATTATACGTGCATATTCTCGAATTGCAGGATAAGGCTCTCTTCCTGCCGTTGGAAGGCAAGAAAGTGAGGAAGGCAGTGGGGTATGCCGACCGTCTTCCAGTGAAGTTCCGTAAGTGTGAAGGAGGGGTGATGCTCTACTTGCCGGAGGTTCCGACGGATATTGATAAAGTGATAGAGGTGGAGATTGAAAAATAAATTATAAATCAGAAATCTTTAATTCTTCCTAAAAGATAAAGGAAACGCTGGCATTGCTCACCGTTTCCTTTTATTTTTGGCAGACTATTTGTTATACAATAAGAAACGACTGATTTATTCACAATTTAAAGAAAGAAAATTATGGGAACAGGAATGATAGGAATGCAATGGATTATTTTTATCGGTATTGCCGTCGTCAGTTGGCTGGTACAGATGAATCTTCAGAACAAGTTCAAGAAGTACTCTAAAATCCCTACCGGCAACGGAATGACGGGAGCGGACGTTGCTTTGAAGATGCTGCACGACAATGGCATCTACGATGTGACCGTGACGCATACTCCCGGACATCTGACCGACCATTATAATCCTGCCAATAAGACAGTAAACCTGAGTGAGAGTGTTTATAGCAGTAACAGCATCATGGCTGCTGCCGTTGCAGCCCACGAATGTGGTCACGCCGTGCAGCATGCACGCGCATACGCTCCGTTGACAATGCGCAGCAAACTGGTGCCGGTAGTCTCTTTTGCCTCACAGTGGATGACGTGGTTGCTGCTGGCAGGTATCTTGATGCTGAACTCCTTTCCGCAACTGTTGCTGGCGGGCATTATACTGTTTGCATTGACAACTTTATTCAGCTTCATCACCTTGCCGGTGGAAATCAATGCAAGTAAGCGTGCGCTGGTATGGCTTAGCAATTCCGGCATTACGAATTCATATAATCATGCGCAAGCGGAAGATGCACTCCGCTCGGCTGCCTATACGTATGTAGTGGCTGCTCTCGGTTCGCTTGCTACCCTGATTTATTATATCATGATATTCATGGGACGCAGAGATTAAACACATGATGCAGACATAAAAAACAGACCATCTGTTCACCCGAAACAGATGGTCTGTTTACATTAAATAGATGATGTGTCTCTGCCGGATGCATCATCTGTTTTTTTATTCTTGATAGGGCGACTGCCAGAACCAGGCATCGTCATTGACCACGTACTTGGCTTGGAAGAAGTTTTCTGCATTAGGGTCTGAGGGGCAAAGCAGTACATCGTCTGCTTTTATGCTATAGAGATTCTTGGCCATATAGCTGTCTAAATAATATTCTTTGGTAATCTTCTGCTGGTTATTCCAGTTGGCTTCTTCATTTAGGATTACCGGACGACCGTCTCGCAGACGTTCGCGCACTTCTTGCACGCTTAGCATGATGCCGTTTTCATCCATCACCCAGGCATTGTTGGTGGGGTCTACCCATATCCATTTATCCAAGGTATTGGAATAAACTACGTTAATGGAATGGCATTCACCAATGTATTTTTTGGGTAATCCGCTGATGTGGCGTGCCTTAAATCCCATGGACAGATAACAATCCTTCAGTACATGGGCAAGACCTCCGCAATGCAGACCTCGCGCACCGCCTTTGCAAGCTTCTGCCCATTTTATGATGTTGCTGCCTGCCGGACTTTCATGGTTTCCGTCATGTTTTATGGTATTGTGTATATAAGTAAGTATGTTCTTTATTTTCGATAATTCGTCGCCTGCGCCTGCCACACTGTCTAACTTGAAGTATTGGCGTACCTCTACTAAATACTTGTTGTTGGGATTGATGTGTTCGAAGCGGGGGAGTGTATCAGGGCGCTCATTGTGGGTGTATCCCGGTGTTTTTTGAAGTATGTCGAGGTAGTCACCCACTTTCTTCACTTTGGCAAGCACTGCCTTGAACCGTTTATCGCTGCGCAGGTTGTCTAAGTCGGTATCATTCATCATGTGGTTGTAATCTTGAAATCCATTGTCGTAGGCCAGTTCTAAATTTTTGATGGCTTCACCTTTTTTCTTTAACAAGGATTGGAAGCAGGCTAAATTGTAGTAATAGGACTGTATGAGCCAGCTGTACTTTTTCTGAGTGTTCTCGTCTTGTTCTTTGAACAGAGTTATCAAAGCCTTACCGTTCTTTTCGGCTTCTTTATAGTTTTTCTCATTGACGGCTTGTTGCAGCTTTTGTACGATGGCTTCTTCTTTTTGGTCGAAGTCTTTGGCGTTGCCGGATTGTGCCCGGCTAACACCGATGCCGCATAGCAACAACATGCAGAATAAAATCAGTCTCTCTTTCATAAATGTGTAAGTTTGAAGTTTGTTTTGGTCGTTTTTATGCGACGGTAATGATACAAAGGTAAACATTCTCTTTTCTTAATCAATAAAATACTGTAACTTTGTCGTCCGATTTTTAAAATAATTGAACTGATTATGGCAGCAAAACCAAGTATTCCGAAAGGAACCCGTGACTTCTCGCCCGTAGAAATGGCGAAGCGTAACTATATATTCAATACGATTCGTGAGGTGTATCATCTCTATGGTTTTCAGCAGATAGAAACGCCCTCGATGGAAATGCTTTCTACCTTGATGGGGAAGTATGGTGAGGAAGGCGACAAGCTTTTGTTCAAGATACAGAACTCCGGTGATTACTTTTCCGGACTGACAGATGAAGAACTGTTGAGCCGTAATGCTCCGAGACTTGCCTGCAAGTTTTGCGAGAAAGGTTTGCGCTATGACCTCACAGTACCTTTTGCCCGCTACGTGGTGATGCACCGCGATGAAATAACTTTTCCTTTCAAACGTTATCAGATACAGCCCGTGTGGCGCGCCGACCGTCCGCAAAAAGGACGCTATCGTGAGTTCTATCAGTGCGATGCCGATGTGGTAGGCAGTGATTCCTTGCTGAATGAGGTGGAGCTGATGCAAATTGTCGATACGGTATTTACCCGCTTCGGCATCCGTGTTTGTATCAAGATTAACAACCGTAAGGTATTGAGTGGCATTGCCGAAATCATCGGTGAGTCTGACAAGATTGTTGATATTACTGTGGCCATTGATAAGTTGGATAAGATAGGTCTGGACAATGTCAATGCCGAGTTGAAAGAGAAAGGCATCAGTGACGAGGCTATCGCCAAACTGCAACCTATCATTTTGTTGAGCGGAAGTAATGAAGAGAAACTTGCGACTCTGAAGGAAGTTCTTGCTGTCAGCGAGACCGGACTGAAGGGCGTGGAGGAAAGTGAATTTATCCTTTCCACCTTAAAGAACCTTGGCTTGAAGAACGAAATCGAGCTGGATTTGACATTGGCCCGTGGCTTGAATTACTATACCGGTGCCATCTTCGAAGTAAAGGCGCTGGATGTGCAAATCGGCAGTATTACTGGTGGAGGACGCTATGACAACTTGACGGGTGTATTCGGTATGTCCGGTGTCAGTGGTGTCGGTATCTCGTTCGGTGCAGACCGTATCTTTGATGTGCTGAACCAGCTTGACCTTTATCCGAAAGAAGCGGTGAACGGTACTCAGTTACTGTTTATCAACTTTGGTGAGAAAGAGGCCGCATTCTCAATGAATGTATTGACTGAAGTGCGTGCGGCAGGCATCCGTGCCGAGATTTTCCCCGATGCAAGCAAGATGAAGAAACAGATGGGGTATGCGAACTCCAAAGCCATCCCGTTTGTGGCCCTGGTGGGTGAGAATGAAATGAATGAAGGTAAGGTGACATTGAAAAACATGGAGACCGGAGAGCAGAAAATGGTCACTCCCCAAGAGCTGGTTAGCGAACTGAAATAATAAAAACTGAAATACATTTAAAAAGGAGCACAAAATTGCTCCTTTTTTTGTATATTTATGGCACAAATATAGGTATTTGTAATAGTGGCGTAGGAAAAATGAAACATCCTGCATTTATCTTTGTACTGACAAAAAAGGAGGTTCTTATGGTTTCTGTTGAGCTTAAGCAAGAAAAACACAATGCCCTCGTCAGTTTCCTGATGATTGTCATAGCGGCATTGTTCCTGCTCTATATGGGCAGTTCATTGGTACATTCTACAAAAGCGTTCTGGGAAAATTATTCCATAGAAGAGCTGCTGGAATAGAAGGAATTCAAGTCAAATCACTACCTTTGTCGGCAAAACATATTGCCGATGATACTTTATTTTACCGCAACCGGAAACTCACGCTGGATTGCAGAATTGCTTGCAGAGGCTATGCATGATACTGCCGTCAGCATTGTTGATTGCCTTAAGCAAGGCTCGATACCCGCAGGGCTGTCGACAGCTGACAGACTGGGTATTGTTTTTCCGGTACACTCATGGTATGCACCCCGTGTCTTGATTGATTTTTTGTCGCAGCTCCGGTTGCCGGACTGCTGTTACCGTTATGCCGTGTGTACATGCGGGGACGATATGGGAAAGGGAATGAACCGCCTGGCGGAACATTTTCCGTTGGATGCTGCCTGGTCTGTTGCAATGCCCAATACCTACGTACCGATGTTCAATTTGGACGATGGGGCGCTTTGCCGTAAGAAGATAGAGAACGCACGGCATGCTGTCGCTTCGATTGCCGAAGATGTCATTGCACGGAAGAGGGTCTGGAATGTGCATGAGGGCAGTGCTGCCTGGCTGAAAACGTATGTCGTGAATCCTTTGTTTGTCCGTTTTGTCATTGGTACAAGGAGTTTCCATGTAGATGAAGGCTGTATCTCTTGCGGAATATGCGGCAAATCTTGTCCGGTAGGTAATATCCGGTTGGTGGATGGGCATCCGGTGTGGGGAAAGCAGTGCATTCATTGTATGGCTTGTTTGCATTTTTGCCCCCGGAAAGTGATACAGTATGGAAAAGCGACACAGAAGAAGGGGAGATACCGGTTGGAAGATTATCTTTGCCGCTTCACCACTCCCACATAAATCAGCAGAATAACATTCATTACCAGTGCGTAGATAATGGCAGGTATTGCAATAATGTCATTGTTGAATACAAACGGACTACTGGCAACAGCAATTGCTTGTGCGGCATTCTGCATACCGATTTCTATAATGAGTGTACGTTGTTCTTTCCGGTTGAGGCGCATGGACTTCGATAGCACTACGCCGCCTCCCATAGCCAGCAGGATAAGAATGGAGATGCAGAGGCCCAGTTTGCCGAATTGGCCGGTGATGGTAGCATGGTGCTGTATGAAGAAGATGGTTGCCAGCAGGATAAGTGCGGGAAAGGCTGTCTTGGACAATATCTTATGAATCCTTTCTGCCATTTGCGGACGGTAGCGCTTCGTGAATATGCCGGCTACAATGGGAAGAAACATCAGAACCAGGTTCTGCATGATAAGGCTGCCTACGGGGAGATGGATATCTATGTCCAGATTGCTGTCTACAAAGTGTGTGGCGAATTCCATAATCACGGGGATAGTGAACAGCGTAATAATGCTGCTACATGCCGTCAGTGACACGGACAATGCTACGTCTCCTTTGGCTATCATGGAGAAGATGTTGGATGAGCTGCCGCCTGGCGAGCAGGCTATGAGTATGATGCCGATAAAGAACAGAGGTTCGAGCTGGAAGACATGTCCTAAAGCAAATGCCAGCATCGGCAGTAGGATGATTTGGCCTGCCAGCCCGGCAATAATGGGGCGGGGGCGTTTGCGGAACAGTTTAAAGTCTTCGGTTTGTAATGTCAGTCCCAGTTCAAACATCAATAAGGTAAGAATGGGGAGGACTATCCATATTGCGTTCATAAGTCAAATCATTTTTGAGGCTGCAAAGATAGCAAATATTGTTGTATACTTTGCCATTTTGTCAGCCTTTGTCTGCCAAACAATCAGCTTGTTCGTTTGGCACGGTTTTCGTAAGTTGTTTATCGCTTGTTTAAAGCAAAATTACCATTATAACAAATGTATAACATATAAAACAAAAAGATTATGAACATTAAACCATTAGCAGACAGAGTGCTGATACTCCCTGCACCTGCAGAAGAAAAGACAATTGGCGGTATCATTATTCCTGATACAGCGAAAGAGAAACCTTTGAAAGGTGAAGTTATTGCAGTAGGCAACGGAACAAAAGACGAAGAAATGGTGTTGAAGGTTGGTGACACAGTGCTGTATGGCAAGTATGCCGGTACTGAACTGGAAGTTGAAGGAACCAAGTACCTCATCATGCGTCAAAGCGATGTGCTCGCTGTTTTAGGTTAATTTGTAAATTGTAAATCGTTAAAATGTAAATATAGTTATGGCAAAAGAAATATTATTCAATATCGATGCCCGCGACCAATTGAAGAAAGGTATCGACACACTGGCAAATGCAGTAAAAGTAACCCTCGGCCCTAAAGGTCGTAACGTTATCATCGAAAAGAAATTCGGTGCTCCCCACATCACGAAAGATGGTGTAACGGTAGCTAAAGAAGTAGAGTTGGCAGACGCATATCAGAATACTGGCGCACAGCTGGTAAAGGAAGTTGCTTCCAAGACCGGCGACGATGCAGGTGACGGTACTACAACTGCTACTGTTTTGGCTCAGGCTATCGTAGCCGAAGGTCTGAAGAACGTGACTGCCGGTGCTAGCCCGATGGATATCAAACGCGGTATCGACAAGGCTGTTGCCAAAGTGGTTGATTCTATCAAAGGCCAGGCGGAAACAGTGGGTGACAATTATGACAAGATTGAGCAAGTTGCTTCCGTTTCTGCCAATAACGACCCCGTTATCGGCAAGCTGATTGCAGACGCTATGCGCAAAGTTTCCAAAGACGGTGTTATCACTATCGAAGAGGCAAAGGGTACTGATACTACTATCGGTGTGGTTGAAGGTATGCAGTTCGACCGTGGTTACCTCTCTGCTTACTTCGTTACCAATACGGAGAAGATGGAGTGCGAAATGGAAAAACCGTACATCCTGATTTATGATAAGAAGATTTCCAACCTGAAAGATTTCCTGCCTATCCTCGAACCGGCAGTACAGACCGGTCGTCCTTTGCTGGTTATTGCAGAAGATGTGGATAGCGAAGCGCTGACAACTTTGGTTGTAAACCGTCTGCGTTCTCAGTTGAAGATTTGTGCAGTGAAGGCTCCGGGCTTCGGTGACCGTCGCAAGGAAATGTTGGAAGATATTGCAGTGCTGACCGGTGGTGTTGTCATCAGCGAGGAAAAAGGTCTGAAGCTGGAACAAGCTACTATCGAAATGTTGGGTACTGCCGACAAGGTAACTGTTTCCAAGGATAATACAACTATTGTAAACGGTGCCGGTGATAAAGAAAACATCAAGGAACGTTGCGAGCAAATCAAGGCTCAGATTGTATCTACGAAATCTGATTATGACAAGGAAAAACTGCAGGAACGTTTGGCCAAGTTGTCTGGCGGTGTAGCTGTTCTTTATGTAGGTGCTGCTTCTGAGGTTGAAATGAAGGAAAAGAAAGACCGTGTAGACGATGCGCTTCGTGCTACCCGTGCCGCTATCGAAGAAGGTATTGTTCCAGGTGGTGGTGTAGCCTATATCCGTGCATTGGATGCTCTGGAAGGCTTTAAGGGTGACAATGTAGATGAAACAACCGGTATTGACATCATCAAACGTGCTATTGAAGAACCGTTGCGCCAGATTGTTGCCAACGCTGGTAAAGAAGGTGCTGTTGTTGTACAGAAAGTACGCGAAGGCAAGGCAGACTTCGGTTACAATGCCCGTACCGATGTTTATGAGAACCTGCATGCAGCCGGTGTGGTAGATCCTGCCAAGGTTACTCGTGTGGCTCTTGAAAATGCCGCTTCTATTGCCGGTATGTTCCTGACTACAGAATGTGTAATCGTAGAGAAGAAAGAAGATAAGCCTGAGATGCCGATGGGTGCTCCCGGAATGGGAGGCATGGGCGGAATGATGTAAGATCGTTTTCCCTGATTGCTTAATCAAATAGGAGAACCGCAGTGTCTTTTTGATAGATACTGCGGTTTTTTTGTTCTATTTACCTTCTTGATTATTAATAAAAAGCGTGTAATATTACAAAAGTGTTACAAAAATGATTAGTTTTCATATCTTTTGTTCGTTTTTGTTGTTAGCAAAATAAAAAATCATATCTTTACCCTTCGTAAAGATAACCTAATCAACAAGAACTATTAACCTTTTTAATTGAAGAGAAAATGAACAAAAGCGAAATTGGACTAAATGCTGGGAAAGTTTGGCAGTTGCTTAGCGATTATACCAGATGGAGCTACGGTTCTTTAAAGAGGAAGTCCGGACTGAAGGACAAGGAGTTGGGAGCCGCATTGGGGTGGCTTGCCCGTGAGGACAAGATTGAAATTCATCAGGAAGAAGATGAACTTTATGTTTCACTAGGGGTAAATGTTTATATCGGATAAAGGAAACCGATTGAATGGATTGATTGAGGAGCACAGATTTCTCAGTGCGGAAGCATTTTCCACCGGGGGATGAAATCTGTGCTCCTTGGTTTCTTCATGTTGCAGAATATTCTTTTCTTTGCACATTCTTTTCAATGAACAAAAACAGAAAGACTATGAGAAGTTTTGCTTCAGACAATAATTCAGGCGTACATCCGTTGGTAATGGAGGCGCTGAACCGGGCCAACCGTGACCATGCTATTGGTTATGGGGATGATCCTTGGACAGAGGAGGCTGTCCGTAAAATAAGGGAAGCGTTTACGCCGGATTGCGAACCGTTGTTCGTATTCAACGGTACGGGCAGTAATGCGGTGGTTTTGCAGCTGTGTACCCGCCCTTATAATTCCATTATTTGTGCAGAGACTGCACATATCTATGTCGATGAGTGCGGTGCGCCTGCCCGTATGACAGGTTGTCAGATTCGTCCTATAGCTACCCCTGACGGCAAGCTGACGCCCGATTTAGTCCGTCCTTATTTGTGCCATTTCGGCGAACAGCATCATTCGCAGCCCGGAGCCATCTATATTTCGCAATGTTCGGAGCTGGGCACTGTCTATAAGCCGGACGAGTTGCGGGCTTTGACGGATTTGGCCCATCGGCATGGCATGTATGTCCATATGGACGGAGCCCGTCTGGCAAATGCTTGTGCAGCCTTGAATCTTGGCTTTAGGGAACTGACAGTGGATTGCGGGATAGATATCCTCAGCTTCGGTGGTACGAAAAATGGACTGATGTTGGGAGAAAGCGTGGTTGTCTTTAACCCAGCTTTGAAGAAGGAAGCTTATTTTGTGCGCAAGCAGTCGGCACAGCTCGCATCCAAGCTCCGCTATCTGTCCTGCCAGTTCACTGCCTACCTGACGGACAGCCTTTGGTTGAAAAATGCCGCGCATGCCAATCGTATGGCAAAGATTCTTTACGACGGATTGAAGGAATTGCCAGGTGTGCATTTTACGCAGAAGGTGGAAAGTAACCAACTTTTCCTTACGATGCCCCGTCCGGTGATTGACGAGCTGTTGAAGGACTATTTCTTCTACTTCTGGGATGAGGCCATCCACGAAATCCGTTTTGTAACCTCTTTTGATACTACGGAAGAAGATATCGAGCAATTGCTGCAATCGGTAAAAAGGCTTCTCTGAAATATATAAAAGCTCCTAACCTTCACAGGCTGGGAGCTTACTTCGAAACTTTCCCCTCTTGGGGGTAGGGGAAGGTTTACTGAAAACAAACCGATTGAATATTTACCTTAAATACCTTTGCACGATAACCTTTTTAACTAACCTTTTCAATAAATCTTTGTTAGAGTATGCTTATATACCGACAGCCTCGCGGACCGGTACAAAAGTGTAGCCTTTTCGTTTCAGTGTCTTAATCATCTTGTCCAGATAGCCATTATAGAACTTGTCTGTGCGGCGGTCGTCCGTTCCGAAGTGCATCAGCATTAGGTGTCCGTTCAGACCTTCTTTCTTTTCCACCTCCATAATCTTGTCGTAGATGAATTTGCTGCTCCGGTACTTCTGTCCCATGTCCGGAGTGGTGTAGTCGGCATTGCTCATGGTACCAGGGGTATAGTTGATGACTTGAATACCCATATTCTTTGCCCAGGCGGATATTTCCTTGTTATAGTATTCGTAAGGGGGAATATAGACGGGAGCGTCTTTGTATTCGATACTTGCCTTGTGGAGGGTCTCGTAGCTTTTCATCATATCGTTCTCAAACTCTTCGCGGGTGACCAGCAGAGAATCACGGTCTTCCCAAGGCATGTACAACAGATGTCCGTAACTGTGGCTGCCTACAAAATGCCCTTCGTCGAGCAGGCGTTTCACTACATCGGGATAGAGTTCATAGAACTCTCCGGTAAAGAAGAAGCCACCTTTGATGCCATGCTTCTTCAAGGTGCTGATGATGGCATCGGCACCGTCTGCTTTGTCGGCGGCAGTGAATACGAGGGTGATTTGCTTTTTTGAGGGATCGGTGCGGATAATGCCTCCGTCCACATATACATTCTTGTCATTTGGGATACCGGCTTGCTTCATTCCATCCTTCTGCATGGCAGAGAGGTAGTACGTGAGGCAGGCGGTTCCGTCCATGGTAGGCTCATTGGTGGAATAGTCGTGGATGGCGTCGTGATATACCATCAGGTCTGGCTGGAAGCGTTCGTAGTCTTGTCCGGGAGTTCCGGGAATTCCCGTCATATTGACACCGCGCAGGCTTTCGAAGATGGTACGATAGACAGGACCGTCCACCAGTCCGCCGGTAGTATTGCCCACGCCTGCATTCAGCAGTGAGGAGTGGGGTTGCGAGGGATAGTCTCCGTAAAGGGGAAGTTCCACAATCATGCTGGTTCCCCAAGGGTTACAGCCGAACAGCCAGTCGCGCAGGGAGGCTTCCATTTCGGCGTATGTGTCATCGCCGGTGGTTTCACGGTACAGCCGGCATTGGGTCAGCATGGCGGTAGTCAGATTGTTGGAACACCAGATGTAGGGTATACCGTGCAGGAAGGGGCTTTCTACCGCTTTCTCGTACGTGCGTTCAATGCCCGTACGCATGTTGCGGATGAATTCCTTGCTGATGCGGCTGTTGTCCACTTTGGCAAGATGGTAGTGCCCCATGTTCATGAACGGATACCATTGGTAGTGGCGTGCACTGTCGGCGCCCATCCAAGGAGTCACCGGTTCGCGACGTCCGTATTCAAGGGCTTGGGCCAGGTATTTGTTGTCGCCGGTGGCTTTGTACAGTTCCATGGCTCCCAGTTCCATATCGTCCACCCAGTTGTCCTCTTCGTAAATGTAGGGAGACAAGACAGAGGCTGTCTGGCATGCTCCCGGTTTCTTTACGCCTTCCTGATAGGCGGCATCGGCCTTGGCTTCGATTTCTGCTGCAAATTCAGGATAGTAGTCTTTCAGTATCTTGGCGCCTAAAGCGAAGCAGGAGGCAAACTTGCCGGCAGTGCTTGCCACTCCGGTCGTTGCATTCTTGAACTCTCCACGTACTTGCGGTTCGCCACTGCAAAAGTAAACGGGGCGTCCTTTACCCGGTCCGTAGCCGTAATCCACCAGGTCTTTGTTAGGTAGGCGCATTCCGGCATGGTCACGGTCGTCGGCTATCTGGTTGTACAGCTCGCCTGGAGCAGGATTCATCCGGTTCAGCCAGTCCAGTCCCCACTTGATTTCGTCCACGATGTCGGGAATGCCGTTGGCTCCCGGATGTCCGGCTGCATCATAGGCGTCACCGAATGATTCCGGATTTTCCTGATAGGCAAACATCATCTGGTAGATGGCATTGGCGGAGGTGGTGGTGTATTGCAGATAGTCCGTAGCATCGTGCCAGCCTCCGCGGACGTCTATATGTTGTCCGGTTTTGGTGGGATGATAGACGATGTAGCCGTCGTGCACGTGGCAGCTGTCTTTCAGGAACGGATTATAGCCGCAGCGTTGCTGCCGCATGTAGTGCAGCAGGTAGTCTGCGGTACCGTTGTAGACTTGTGCATTGATGGGGAAACGGGGGGAGACCGCTTTGCCTGCTTTCAGATAATACGTGCCCGGTTCTGTGAAATCACTGAAGTTCAACCGGTAGGTACTCTTTATGCCTCCCATCTTGCCGGTGGCCTTGGTTGTGTTGAAGGTACGCACCACCTTTCCGGTGAAAGCGTCAATCAATGAATAATTTTCTACGTTTGTTCCTTCCTCGCTCATGAATACAGCGACTTTGACGGATTGCGGCAAATAGCCGAGTTGGTTGATTCTGATCCATTCGCCTGCTTTGCCCGGCAGGGCTACGAGAGCGAATATTACCGTTAGGAGCCAATAATTACTTTTCATAATGGGGGTTTTTAATCTAAGGTTGGGGATTATATATAAAACAAATTTTCCTTATTACAAATAAAGCATTTTCTGTCAATTTTAGGAAGATTTAGGATGAATAATTAGACGATATTAGGTGTCGTTTACACTATTTTGGTATTTTATAGACGTGAAATAAGTGTTTGGTTGAAACTAAATGTTTGTTTATCACGTAATTATTATGCTTGATGATGCTTTTTAATTTTCGTTTACCTATTTTAATAATGCGTAAAACAAATTGGCGTGTTATTTGTTTTATGGTATTTAGACAATAAAACTAATAGACTATGGCTTATATTGATTACTATCAGGTCCTTGGAGTGGACAAAAAGGCATCTCAGGATGACATCAAGAGAGCGTTCCGCAAGCTGGCGCGCAAGTACCATCCTGACTTGAATCCGAACGATGCTACGGCCAAGGATAAGTTTCAGGCTATCAACGAGGCGAATGAGGTGCTGAGTGATCCTGAAAAAAGAAAGAAATATGATGAATATGGTGAACACTGGAAACATGCCGACGAGTTTGAAGCGCAGAAGCGGGCACAGCAGCAAGCCGGGGGCTTCGGAGGATTTGGCGGTGCCGGTTTTGGAGGTTCCGGTGCGGGATTTGGTACGGACGGAGGCGGTACGTATTGGTATTCTTCCGACGGCCAGGAATTTTCGGGCAGTAATGCCGGTGGTTTCTCAGACTTCTTCGAACAGATGTTCGGTCATCGTACGCGCGGAGGAGGCGGTGCCAATGCCGGTTTCCGCGGGCAGGATTATCATGCGGATTTGAACCTCTCGCTTCGTGAGGCTGCGAAGACCCATAAACAGATATTGACGGTGAATGGCAAGCAAGTGCGTATTACCATTCCGGCCGGTGTGGCCAACGGACAGGTCATCAAACTGAAAGGCTATGGTGGCGAGGGCATCAACGGAGGTCCTGCAGGTGACTTATACATCACGTTTGTGATTCCGGACGACTCGGTATTCAAGCGTTTGGGAGATGATTTGTATGTGGATGTGACCGTCGACCTTTATACAGCCCTGCTGGGTGGCGACCAGTTGGTGGATACTTTGGATGGTCAGGTGAAGCTGAAGGTGAAACCCGAAACTCAGAACGGGACTAAGGTACGTCTGAAGGGTAAGGGCTTCCCCGTATATAAGAAGGAGGGACAGTTTGGCGATCTCATCGTGACTTATTCCGTGAAGTTGCCGACAAACCTGACGGAACAGCAGAAAGAGATGTTCCGTAAAATTCAGAGTATGAACTAATGAAAGGAGAACGGATTATGCAGAACGAATGGATTGTCATCAGCGAATATTGTGACAAGTGTCATATAGAGCCCACTTTTATTGATATGCTGTGCGAAAGTGGACTGATAGATGTGGAGCAGGAAGGTGGAGAGCGTTATCTGCCTTTCTCCGAGTTGCCGGATGTGGAACGGTACAGCCGTATGTACTACGACCTTTCCATCAATATGGAAGGGATTGATGCCATCCACCATCTGCTGGCAAGGATGGAAGAGATGCAGCGGGAGATACACTCGCTGCGCGGCAGGCTGAGGCTGCACGGAGAGTATTAATTTTCCTTTCGTCTCTTTGAGAACTTTTGTCCTTTTAAGAAGGGGCAAGCAGGAGGAAGTATTTCAGAAAAAACAAGCGGGCACGGTTGTGTAAATTAAACTGTGTCATGCTCTATTCTCATTCAATCTCATCGGTCGGGGAA
>NZ_QTMD01000043.1:0-25904 GCF_003602995.1 Bacteroides sp. AF25-38AC
ACGTGGTCTATGAGAACGGTGTTCAGAAGTTGCTGCTGACTGATGAGGGTTATGTTACTCTGAGTGACAGCAAGTATCACTATTACTTGAAAGACCATCAGGGTAACAACCGGGTAGTCATCAACCAGAGCGGCACGGTAGAGGAGACGAACCATTACTATCCATTCGGAGGGGTGTTTGCCAATACAGGCAATACCCAGCCTTACAAGTACAACGGTAAGGAGTTTGATGGTAAGAAGGGGGTGAATCTGTATGACTACGGTGCAAGGCATTATGATGCGGCGCTGGGAAGGTTTACGACGGTGGATTCGCTGGCTGAGAAGCATTATTCAGAAAGTTTGTATACTTATTGTTATAGTAATCCTATAAATTGTATAGAACCTAACGGGAAAGATGGTATTTATATTGCTTTCCCCGATTATAAAATATCAACTCCTATTGGTAAGATTGGAAATTTAGGTCATGCTGGAGTGTTGCTAATTGATAATAAAACAGGAGTGACTAAATATTATGAATATGGCAGATATGATAAAGAGGGGAAAGGAATTGTCAGAACATTCGCTGTTCCAGATGTAAAAATGGGGCAAGATAAAAAGCCTACATTGGAATCATTAAATAAAACCTTATCAGTAATATCTGAACAAGCAGGACATGGCGGGAGAATAGAAGGAGCATATATTGAAAGTGATAAATTTAAAGAAATGAAAACTTATGCAGAATCAAAAATAGCAGAGAACTCTAATCCAAAGAGAAAAGAGTATTCATTAAGGAATAATAATTGTGGAACTTTTGCAGCTGATGTTTTGAAACAAGATCCATCTGTAAAAGATAAGGCACCAGTAATTATAGATTCAAGGCCTAATAGCATAGTTAAAGAGTATCAAAATAGTTTTAAGTCACTAAATTATGATCCTAAAAAGAGACAAGTTAAAATTGAATAGATATGGAAAGTCAAAGTATATCCTTAGGAGATTTATTTTCAGTTGAATTATTTGTAGGATCAATAACATTTGTTTTAGGAACGGTTGTGTTCTTATTATTATTGTTGAAATTGAGGCTTAATCTTAAAACGACATTATTATATTGTTGTCTGCAATTGGTACTTGCTGTCTCTCTTTCTACTATTTTCTTTATGTTTTGGCGTTTTAATTTTGATATAATGATAGGTTTTCTATATTTGCCAGGTGTACTCTCTGAGGTTTTTATAATGCTTTTATTCTATTTTATATTAAAACAAAGAACAAATAATTGAATAATATTTCTATAACAATTTTATTACAGCGGATGTAGATATCCGCTGTTTTTTTATAGGGTGCTCACTATAATGGAAATATTGGCGCCAAGTGGGGTAATGAAGGTCTAATGGTAAAATTAATTTAAATGCTAACACTACCTATGATAATACTACAATCATTGGTACAGACACTAACCGTTTCCGCGAGAATGTGACGACTTCTGCCTACAATGATGGCTTCCAGTTCAAAGATGGTGTGAAGCAGGCAAACGAATACACCTACGATTCCAATGGAAATTTAACTAAAGATTTAAACAAGGGAATTAGTACAATTACCTATAATGTATTAAATTTGCCCAATATGGTCACGTTCAGTGACGGTAGTACGATTGCCTAAACTTATGGTGCCGACGGCACAAAGCTGAAAACTGTCCATAAGACAGGCAGCACCACCACCACGACGGACTATTGCGGAAACGTGGTCTATGAGAACGGTGTTCAGAAGTTGCTTCTTACCGAAGAAGGTTATGTCACACTGAGTGACGGCAAGTATCATTACTACTTGAAAGACCATCAGGGAAATAACCGGGTTGTGATTAACCAAAGCGGCACGGTAGAAGAAGCGAACCATTACTATCCCTTCGGTGGTGTGTTTGCAAGCTCAGGCAATGTGCAGCCTTACAAGTATAACGGCAAGGAGTATGACTCGAAGAAAGGTTTGAACTGGTATGATTATGGTGCAAGGCATTATGATGCGGTATTGGGTAGGTTTACGACGAATGACAGATTTGCCGAGAAATATTATTCGATGTCTCCGTATCAGTATGGGGCGAATAGTCCGGTTGGGAATATTGATGTGAATGGAGATAGTATTAGAGTTTACACTGAAACTCAGTCCTTTGGTCACACGTGGATTAGTGTTGGTGAAGGATCTAATATGACTGTTTATAGCTACGGACGATACAATGGGACTAACAAAGGACCAGATAGAAGCTCTAATTCTTTAGGAAACGGTTCCGGTGTTCTTTTAAAGTTAATGGGGGATGAAGCAAAAGCTTACAATGACAAAAAAGCAGCTGGCGGAATGTCTGTATTTGTAGTAACAGATGTGGCAGATGAAAAAGTTGCTAATATTTTAGACGAAAAGTTTAATATGTCAACTACAATGCCAGATAATCCTAAAAGTGATTATTATAACAGTTCTTCTGCTCGTATTATTGATGAATATAAGCTGACAAGTAATAATTGTACAACAATGGTATCTGATGTATTGAATAAAAGCGGGTCAAATGCTCTGAAAGAGACAAGGCTACAACAAACAAGCAATTTTGGAACATGGACTACTATTCCTATTGTCAACAGATTTATTCTTCCAATATCAATGCAGAATCATTTAGTGAGAATATCCAAACCTGGAGGTGTAGTTTATAAAACAAGATAGATTATGAAATGGCTTAGAATTGTGTTTGTTGCCACATCAATAATTCTTTCATTAGTAATTGTATGCGCAATTATTAATTGTGAAATTAGTTATAAATATGAGATTGAAAATCGATGTGGGGATAAAATTGATATCTTATGGGTTGAGGAGTGGCTAAAAGAAACGATTAAAGTGTGGAAGTTTTTTCTATGCTATGTAATCATTAATATCTTTTATTTAATAGCTTCTCTTGTCAATAGCCGTAAATCTTCAAAAGAAAAATGCAGTTTATCATAAACAAACGCAGTCTCTTTTGTATTGATAATTAGGGCGTCTTGACCTGATATGAATTGACTATTTTATCGCTATCTTAACATCAGATATCTTATATCTTGCATGTTAGGATAGCTTTTTTCTTTCTAATACTGATACGGCGGCCTTAACCGTCTGACTGCTTTCACCCACGGCGCAGGCCGCTATACAGAAAAGGTGACCGGTTACGACAAGAACGACAATGTCCTGTCTTCGCAGTGCTACGGGCAGACCTCCGCATCAGTCTACGCCCTAATCATTCTTACGGGCAATCTGCTGAATCATGTGGACGATACCGCTACGACTTCTGCTTACAACAATGGCTTCGAGTTCAAGGACGGTGTTAAGCAGGCGAACGAGTACGTTTATGATGCGAACGGCAATTTGACCAAAGATTTAAACAAGGGAATTAGCAATATTACGTATAATGTATTAAATTTGCCAACGGGCGTCACTTTTGCTTCCGGCGGTTTCATACAGTATGGCTATACTGCCGACGGCATCAAGCGGCGCATGATGTATAAGGAGGCAGATGGTTCGGGCAATCCGGTTCCTACTGTGTATTGCGGCAATGTGGTCTATGAAAACGGTGTTGCCAGGCTTCTTCTTACGGAAGAGGGGTATGTTACGCTTTCGGACAAGAAGTACCACTATTACCTGCAGGACCATCAGGGAAACAACCGCGTAGTCCTCAGTTCCAGCGGTGCTGTTGAGGAAGCGAACCATTACTATCCCTTCGGTGGTGTGTTTGCAAGCTCAGGCAATGTGCAGCCTTACAAGTATAACGGCAAGGAGTACGATGGCAAGAAGGGGTTGAATCTGTATGATTATGGGGCACGCATGTATGATGCTGCGCTGGGAAGGTTTACGACGGTGGACCCTTCTGCTGAAAATTACTTCAATACAAGTCTCTATGCTTATTGCGGGAATAATCCTATTAATCGGATTGACCTTGACGGATTACTTTTGGCTCGAATATTGATATATAAGGTCCTCTGATTCAATAAAGTGAACGATTCCCTGCTTTCATCACTATATGTCAACAGGGAATTTTACCTTTTATATAAGGCTACACCCTTTCCCTGACATGGTGTAGCCATTTACCCCAAAGGGTGTAGCTATCCGGGGCAAAGGGTGTAGCCCTGTTTAATGTGCCTTATCAGTGCCTGCGGCACACATAATCCGTTATTGATTTATGAAAAATCCCCACGTCGTAAGTGGGAAGAAAGAAATTTGTTTCAAATCTCCCCGAAATCATGTACCTTTGTGGCGGTACCTAAAAAAGGAGGTAACAAGATGATGAACAAGATAAATTCCGTATGCGTATATTGTGCTTCGAGCACAAAGATAGATTCCGTTTATTTCGATGCAGCCCGTGAGCTGGGCACTCTGCTGGGGCAGCGGCAAATTCGCCTGATTAATGGTGCGGGAAATATGGGACTGATGTCCGCTGTGTCCGATGCGGCACTCCGGGCAGGGGGAGAGGTGACGGGCGTCATTCCCCGCTTCATGGTGGAGCAGGGATGGCATCACACCGGACTTACCCAACTCGTGGAAGTGGAAAGCATGCACCAGCGGAAAAAGACAATGGCCGACCTGAGCGATGCCGTCATCGCCCTGCCCGGTGGTTGCGGCACCCTGGAAGAACTGCTGGAAATCATCACTTGGAAGCAACTCGGACTGTATCTGAACCCGATTGTGATACTGAATGTCAAGAACTATTTCGACCCTCTGCTCGATATGCTCCGGCAGGCGGTGGACGAAAACTTCATGCGCGTGCAGCACGGTGCCATCTGGCATGTGGCGCAGACACCGCAGGAAGCCGTGGAACTGATATATACCACTCCCTTGTGGGACGCCTCCATCCGTAAATTCGCTGCAATATGATAGGGCTGTTGATGGCTTGGGCAGTAGTGGGGACGGAGGGGATTCCTATTCCATATTCTCCGAGAATGGACGATGGCATCACCGTGGTCCTTTTGTGCTGTTTCTTTCTGTCGGCCTATGTCTTGTCACGCAGCCGCAAGTTCCTGCTGCAGCTGGTGAAGGATTTCCTGCTTCATCGCGAACGTACCAGCATATTTGCCACTTCCACAGCCGCCGATATGCGCTATCTGCTGTTGCTCATCCTGCAAACCTGCATCCTTGTGGGTGTCTGTATCTTCAGCTACTTCAATGATATACAGCCGGAATTGGTACACCATGTGCCGCCGGGATTTCTGCTGGGGATTTACATCGGTGTGTGTCTCCTCTATTTGTGCTTGAAGTGGATGCTCTACTCTTTTCTGGGTTGGATTTTTTTTGACGAAAGTGTTACAACGCTATGGCTTGAGTCCTATTCTACGCTACTTTATTACTTGGGATTCGCCCTTTTCCCGTTTGCCCTGTTCGTAGTCTATTTTGATTTGAGTTTGCAGCTGACGATAATAATCGGATTGGTTTTAGCCTTTTTTGCTAAAATATTGATGTTATACAAGTGGTTAAAGCTTTTTTGTAACAATTTATATGGCGGTTTGCTTTTAATTGTGTACTTTTGTGCCCTTGAAATCATGCCTTGTTTTGTGTTATATCAAGGCGTGACGCAGCTAAACGATTATTTGATAATAAAATTTTAGGACGTTGAAAATTAAGAAAGTACTTGTGTCGCAGCCGAAACCGGCATCAGAGAAATCTCCTTACTACGACATCGCCGAGAAGTATGGTGTGAAAATAGATTTTCGCCCATTTATCAAAGTGGAGAGCCTTTCAGCGAAAGAGTTCAGACAACAGAAAATTTCGGTCTTGGATCATACTGCCGTTATTTTTACTTCGCGTCATGCTATTGATCATTTCTTCCACTTGTGTACAGAATTGCGTGTGACAATTCCCGAAACAATGAAGTATTTCTGCGTGACGGAGGCCGTTGCTCTGTATATCCAAAAGTATGTGCAGTATCGTAAGCGTAAGATTTTCTTCGGAAACACCGGGAAGATTGACGATTTGATACCTTCCATTGTTAAGCATAAGACTGAAAAGTACTTGGTACCAATGTCGGATGTACACAATGATGACGTGAAGAATCTGCTGGATAAGAATAAGATTCAGCACACGGAAGCTGTCATGTACCGTACTGTCAGCAATGACTTTGCTGCAGATGAGGCTTTTGATTATGACATGCTGGTGTTCTTCAGTCCGGCAGGCATCAGTGCCTTGAAGAAGAATTTCCCTGATTTTGACCAGAAGGAAATCAAGATCGGAACATTCGGCTCTACCACTGCCCAGGCAGTCCGTGATGCCGGACTTCGTCTTGACCTGGAAGCTCCCAGCGTGCAGGCACCCTCAATGACGGCGGCGCTTGACATGTTTATCAAGGAGAATAATAAAGGAAAGTAAAAAGAGTTATGAGTTATAAGTTATGAGTGATTTGCTTATAGCTTGTAGGCATAACAATGGATTTATAAAATTGAGCTACAAGTGGTTGTGCTTTTATGTTGCCAGGTACTTGTAGCTCATTTTTGTATCGCCCCATAACTTATCACTCATAACTCATCACCCATCACTCATAACTTATAACTCATCACCCCATGCCAAATACCTTGCGTAAGTCCGAACGGTTGGACAAGAAGAAAGTGATAGAGAAGATGTTTGCGGGCGGCTCACGCTCGTTTTCGGTTTTCCCTTTGCGTGTGGTGTATCTGCCGGTGGAGGAGCTGGAGGCACCCGTTTCCATTCTTGTAAGTGTTTCGAAACGCCGTTTCAAGCGGGCGGTGAAGCGCAACCGCGTGAAACGCCAGATACGTGAAGCCTACCGCATGAACAAACACGGACTGCTGGCCGTGCTGACGGAAAAAAAGTGCCGTCTGGCCGTGGCCTTCATCTATCTTTCGGATCAGTTGGTAGACTCTTCTGTCATTGAGGACCGTATGAAGACAGCTTTGGCACGCATTGCCGAGAAGGTAGCGGCAAATGCTGAAGCTGAGCAAACTCCGCAGGTGTCATGAAGCGTCTGCTTTCATATCTGCTGCTGCTTCCCATCTATTTCTATCAGAAGTGCATATCGCCCATGATAGGGCCTTCATGCCGTTTTACCCCCACTTGTTCGCAATATGCGGTGGAGGCCATCAAGAAACACGGACCTTTCAAGGGGTTTTGTCTGGCAGTCAGGCGCATTCTGCGCTGCCATCCCTGGGGAGGTTCCGGATATGATCCCGTTCCATGAATATTCCAGTTGACATCCATACACACCGGCTTCCGCAAGTACCCGGAACTGCCATTGCAAATTGCTATCCCGAAACGTTCTCTCCACAGAGCGGCGGATGGTATTCGGTGGGGATACATCCCTGGCATATAGGTTGGAGTGGAGGTGAACACTCAGGAGTTGAAGGTGCTGTGGCTAGCAGGGTGTGCGGCCTGGAGGAGTTAGTGCGCCATCCCCAAGTACTTACCGTGGGCGAAGCCGGGCTGGACAAGCTGGCAGATGCTCCGATGGATTTGCAGGTGGAAGTGTTCAGGTGCCAGGCATGTTTGGCAGAGGAAGTGGGAAAGCCGCTGGTGATTCATCTGGTGAAGGCGGTCGATGAACTGCTGAAGGTGAAGCGGGACTTGCGCCCGTCGAATCCGTGGATAATACATGGTTTCCGTGGCAAGGCAGCGCTGGCGGAGGAATATCTGAAACATGGCTTTTATCTTTCATTCGGGGAGAAATACCAGGAAGCAGCCTTGTGCCGGGTACCTGCCGACCGGCTGTTCATCGAAACGGATGAAAGCGAAGTTTCCATCGGGGAATTGTATGCACGCGCTGCCGAAGTGCGCGGCATCTCTCCCGAGGAGCTTGGAGAAACACTTCGGAGAAATGTCTGCAAAGTCTTTTTTAAACCCTAAGAGTTGTTTCTTCGAATAAAGAGTCGTATTTTTGCGCAGATTAAAATAGGAATCAAACAATTCATAGATAATCACTTAAATAATTAATCAGATAACTTAATCATTCGATGAATTTTGTAGAAGAATTAAGATGGCGTGGCATGCTCCACGATATGATGCCGGGTACGGAAGAACTTTTGGCTAAGGAACAAGTGACTGCATACATTGGTTTCGACCCTACTGCGGACTCTTTGCACATCGGGCACCTTTGCAGTGTGATGATTTTGCGTCACTTCCAGCGTTGCGGACACAAGCCGTTGGCACTGATTGGCGGTGCTACGGGTATGATTGGTGACCCTTCCGGAAAGTCTGCCGAACGCAATCTGCTTACGGAAGAGACGTTGCAGCGCAACCTGGCCGGTATGAAGGCCCAGCTCTCCAAGTTCCTGGATTTTGATTCGGATGCCCCCAACCGTGCCGAGTTGGTGAACAACTACGATTGGATGAAGAACTTCACTTTCCTCGATTTTGCCCGTGAAGTGGGTAAGCACATCACCGTAAACTATATGATGGCGAAAGATTCTGTAAAGAAGCGCCTGAACGGTGAGGCACGTGACGGTCTTTCCTTCACGGAATTCACCTACCAGCTGTTGCAGGGGTACGACTTCCTTCATCTGTATGAAACCAAAGGCTGCAAGCTCCAGATGGGTGGCAGCGACCAGTGGGGTAACATCACCACCGGTGCCGAACTGATTCGCCGTACGAACGGTGGGGAGGTATTTGCACTGACCAGCCCGCTGATTACGAAGGCCGACGGTGGTAAGTTCGGCAAGACAGAGTCCGGAAACATCTGGCTCGACCCGCGCTACACTTCTCCATATAAGTTCTACCAGTTCTGGCTGAACGTGAGCGACGAGGATGCCAAACGCTACATCAAGATATTCACCGCACTGTCCAAGGAAGAGATTGACGCTCTGACGGCCGAGCACGACGCTGCTCCCCACTTGCGCGTCCTTCAGAAGTGTCTGGCGAAGGAAGTGACTATCATGGTTCACTCCGAAGAGGACTACAATGCCGCCGTGGATGCATCCAACATCTTGTTTGGCAATGCAACTTCGGATGCACTGAAGAAGTTGGACGAAGATACGCTGCTGGCTGTGTTCGAGGGTGTTCCCCAGTTCGAAATATCCCGTGATGCACTGGCTGCCGGTGTGAAGGCGGTGGATTTGTTCGTGGATAATGCTGCTGTATTCGCTTCCAAGGGCGAGATGCGTAAGCTGGTGCAAGGCGGTGGCGTTTCTCTGAATAAGGAGAAACTGGCTGCTTTCGACCAGGTGATTACGACAGCCGATCTGCTGGACGAAAAATACCTGCTGGTACAGCGCGGCAAGAAGAATTACTATCTGATTATCGCCAAATAGCGGTATCCTAAAGAGAAGTAATTAAGGAAATAATGCTTCGGCAGTAAAATTAGCCCCGAAATATTTGGATATTTCGGGGCTTCCTTTTATCTTTGCACCGCTTTTTAACAGAAAGCCCTATGTTTGGACTATGGTGTAATGGTAGCACAACAGGTTTTGGTTCTGTTTGTCCAGGTTCGAATCCTGGTAGTCCAACTACGATGCAGCTAATTGCAGCTAAAAACCCACTAAAATCGCAAGTTTTAGTGGGTTTTTTTGTTATTCTTTCCCCCTCTTGTTGGCACTATAGGTATAGATTTTTTCTTTTTACGAATCTTTGAACGATATTGCTATATAATTGACACAAATTTATACGGTTTCTCCATTTTCTTTTGTTACATTTGCATCGTGTACGCAAACGATGTGTATTTGATGGCTGAAGTTATAACCTATTAAATGTAGTGCAATCATGAAAACGAACTATGAAATTCGCTATGCTGAGCATCCCGATGATGTGAAAAGCTACGATACGAAAAGCATTCGCTGCGATTTCCTTATAGGGAAGGCATTCTCCCAAAATAAAGTTTCCATTGAGTATAAACTACTTGCAAATCGTACATAAATAGAATATCACTTATTTAAACTTAATAATTTAACGTTATGAATCCGTATTTGAATTTTTCTTTGGAAGGTAAAGTAGCCCTTGTTACAGGTGCTTCTTATGGTATCGGTTTTGCTATCGCTTCAGCTTTTGCAGAGCAAGGAGCAACTATCTGTTTCAACGATATCAACCAGGAGTTGGTAGACAAAGGCTTGGCTGCCTATACTGAAAAGGGTATCAAGGCACGCGGTTATGTATGTGATGTGACAGATGAACCTGCTGTTCAGGCCATGGTAGCCCAGATTGAAAAGGAAGTAGGCTCTGTTGATATCCTCGTAAACAATGCCGGCATCATCCGCCGTGTTCCTATGCACGAGATGGAGGCTGCTGACTTCCGTCGTGTAATCGATATCGACCTCAATGCTCCGTTCATCGTATCAAAGGCTGTTCTGCCTGCCATGATGAAGAAGGGCCACGGTAAAATTATCAATATCTGCTCTATGATGTCCGAACTGGGTCGTGAGACTGTGTCGGCCTATGCCGCTGCCAAGGGTGGCTTGAAGATGCTGACTCGCAACATCTGCTCTGAATATGGTGAATATAACATCCAATGTAACGGTATCGGTCCGGGTTACATCGCTACCCCGCAGACTGCTCCGCTGCGTGAAAAGCAGGCCGACGGTAGCCGTCACCCGTTCGACTCGTTCATCTGCGCCAAGACTCCGGCAGGCCGCTGGCTGGCTCCGGAAGAACTTACCGGTCCGGCAGTGTTCCTGGCATCGGAAGCCTCTAATGCGGTAAACGGTCACATCCTCTATGTAGACGGAGGTATCTTGGCTTATATCGGAAAGCAACCGAAATAAATTTAAGGATAATTGAGAAGGTGATAAAGTGGCAGGATAATGTCACTTGTCACCTTTTTCTTTTGGGCGCGGATTACGCGGATTTCGCGGAAAGGATAAGGAAAATCCGTATAATCCGCGAAATCCGCGCCTAAAAGAAAGTTATACAACTGATTAGGAAAAAGCAATGATTATATGAGAAACTTTCTTTTATTATGTATGGCGGCCCTCTGCTGTCTTGCTTGCAACGATAGCAAGATAGTGACTGTTACGGTAACCAATCCGTTAGCGATGGACCGTTCCGATGAGATGGTAGAGGTGTCCATGACCGAAATCTCAAACCTTCTGAATCTGGCAGACACCGCACAGATTGTGGTTCTGAATGTCGAAGGGGAGCAGGTGCCTTACCAAGTGACCTACGATGACAAATTAATCTTCCCTGCGACGGTAGCTGCCAATGCATCGGCTGCATATACCGTCCAGGCCGGTACTCCCGTCGATGTGGAGGTAAGGGCTTGTGGGCGGCAGTATCCCGAACGTCTGGACGACATGGCCTGGGAGAACGACTTGGTAGGCTTCCGTGCCTACGGTCCTGCATTGCAGGCAAGGGGTGAACGCGGTTTCGGCTACGACTTGTTTACGAAGCGAGGCACTGCTGCACCGGTACTGGAAGACATGTATGCCAAGGAACTGGATGCAGACTCCTGGAAGCAGGTTAATGAATTGCGCAAGACAGACCCGAAGGCAGCCGATGAGCTGGTACGCACATTCTCCTATCATATAGACCACGGTTATGGCATGGACTGCTATGCAGTAGGTCCAACATTGGGAGCCGGAGTGTCTGCATTGATGGTGAATGATACCATTATCTATCCGTGGTGCTACAAGACGCAGGAGGTGCTGGACAACGGTCCGTTGCGCTTCACCGTGAAGCTGGAGTTCAATCCGTTGGCTGTGAAAGGGGATACTGCGGTGGTGGAAACACGTCTGATTACGCTGGATGCCGGTTCTCATCTGAACCGTACTGCCGTTTCGTATAGCAATCTAAAGGAATCTTTGCCCATTGTTACCGGTATTGTGCTGCACGAACCGGACGGTGCTGTGGTGGCTGATGCCGCCGGTGGCTATATGACGTATGTAGACCCCACTACCGGACCGGATAATGGTAAGATATTTATGGGGGCCGCTTTCCCTGCCGTTGTGAAGGAAGCTAAAACCGTGCTTTTCCCCATAGAGGAGAAGAAGATGCGTAACAATGCGGACGGTCATGTACTGGTTGTCAGCGACTATGAGCCGGGCGCTGACTACGTGTATTACTGGGGCTTTGCCTGGGACCGCGCGGACATCAAGACTGCTGAAGCCTGGAACCGATACATGGCTGATTTTGCACAGAAGGTGCGCAATCCGATGACGGTGAGTATCCGCTAAGTTGATTTTCTTCCTTTTCAGACGGAGAAGATTGAGAAGTTGGAGGTTTGTAACTGTCCGGACGAATGACAAATGTTCTCAGAATAAGCTCTTCCCCTTGTAGACAAGTTCTGCAACGTTTTTGGCCTCCAGTTTTTCCATCAGGCGCTTCCGGTAAGTCTGTATTGTATTGATGCTGAGAAATAGTAATTGGGATATTTCAGAAGTGCTCAGTCCTTGCGAGAGATAGGCGAGCACTTCTTTTTCACGTCTCGACAATTCGGGAAGTGCATATGGTAGGGTGTTTTGTTTTTCCTTGTCCAGTTCGCTGAAAACATTGCTGAAGTATCTGGTTCCGTTTTTCAGTGTACTGATGGCGTCTCTCAATTCGCTGGTGCTGGCATTTTTTGAAACAGCTCCGTTGATGTTTAGGGTGGATAATTTGGCTATGATCCAAGGTTCTTCATGCATGGTATAGATTAAAATGCCGCATTCGGGTATCTGGCTGTGAAGGTGGGATATGAGTTGGAATCCATTCATATCCGGTAGTTCAAGGTCAATGATGCAAAGGTCGAATCTCTCTTTGAGGGTCAGTTGTTCCACGTCTTTTGCACAAGTGGCTCCTTTGCACGTCACTCCTTCGAGTTGCGAGGCCAATGCGATGATGCCTTCAGCAACAATCGGGTGGTCATCTATTACCAGTATTCTGTATGTTTCTTTGTTTGGTTTCATTCGTTTATGTTAAGCAGTAGGGTGAAAACGTTGTTTTCTGTTGACGAGCATACATTGGCGGTAGCGTTGATGGCTTTGATACGGTCGTTTACGGTGCGCAATCCTATGCCGTCATTGTTGTTTGTTGCTGTTTGTTGCTTGTTTGCATTCTTACCGTTGTCTGTAATTTGCAGGGTATATTTATTTTCATTGTCGGCACGGAGACTGATGACTATATGACTGGCTGAGGCATGTTTCACGATGTTCATGGTGAGTTCTTGTACGATGCGGTACAGCTCATAAGCGGTTTCATTGGGAAGATGGCGTGATGCGTTGTTCTCCGTTGGATGATAGCTGACCTCTATGCCGGTGTTCTCGGTCAGTTTGGCAGCATAACGGTCGAGTATCTGGTCTAGACTGAGATGCTCGAATTCGGGAGGCATCAGTTCGTGTGAGATATTCCGCACGTTGTTTCTCAGTTTGCTGACGAGTGAGGCCAGTTCCTGCTCATTCCCTTTGCCGGCAGAAGTTTCTATCTTCATTTGCAGCCCCAGCAGGTCGTTGGCTATGCCGTCATGCAGTTCCTTGGCAAAATATTTGCATTCCTCTTCCAACCCTTCAATGTAACGGCGTGCCGAGTTCAGTTCGTTTTCTTGCTTTAGCAGTTCAATCTTCTTTTCGGCTATTCGTTTCTTGTGGCGGAGCGTCAACAAAGTAATGAGAGCAAGACCGGACAGAAGGGCTACAGCAATGGAGGCTTTTAGCAGGAAGGCTTGGTGTTCCAGTTGTTCTTGTTGCAGGTGGGCTATCTCCAATTCCTTTTCTTGTGTGTGATATTTCACGTTGAATTCTGCCATTTGTTGCGTCAGATTGTGCTGTGCCAGCGTATCAGTCCACATGCGGGCACTATCCATATAGGTGTAGGCCAGTTTGGGGTTTCCCAAGGCATCGTAGCATCGTGCCATTTGTGTAAATAATGTTTTGGGCTCGGTACCGGTTTTCCGGTTACGCAGCCAGTGGAAGTCCTTCAAGGCGCGGGCATAGTTTTTGCGGTTTGTTTCGGTGGCTGCCCTCGATTGTATGAATCCTATGGCAGCGATGGAGTTGGATGGTACCCGTTGTAGTAGTTTGTTCCCCAATTTCAAGTAGTGGTCTATGGAATCGGGTTGTTCTTTTCGTTCAAAGAGTCTCAGCATGCCGGGCAGGCAGCGTATCTTCCATAAGTCTTCGTTTCCCTCTCCGTGGCAGGCAATGTTCCAGGCTTTGCGGTTGGATTTTTCAGCATCATCCAGCTTGTTCAGCTCAGCCTTTATGGTTGCCCTGATTTGCCAGGTGGTGAAAGCTACGAATGGGTCTTCGGTTCTGGCGGCATGTTCGGTGGCCATGTCGGTATACTTTTCAGCTTCGTCCAGCTGCCTGATATTGAAGTATAGGATGGACACATTGTTGCAGATGTGGGCTATCCAGCTTTCGTCCCCATATTGCAAGGCACTGTCCAGTGCTTTATTGTAATAGTAGAGTGTAGAGTCATTCATTTGGTGCTGACGGTAGAGGAGTCCCAAATCGTTGTATACGCTGATGTGCTTTTCCAAATCATTTATCTGCGGCAGGTAGGGGAGCACATTTTTTTTCATGGCAAAGGCTTCTTCTGTCTTTCCCACATAGACCAGCAGTGTGGCTTGTTCGTTCAGCAAGATGGGATACATGAAGGAGTGCTTTACGTTCCGGGTGGCAAAGGCGCTGTCGAAGCTACGTTGCGCTTCATCGTAGTGTCCTTCTTCCATGAGATTGGCTGCCCGGTTGTAGAAGTGTGCCAACAGAGTGTCTGTTGGTATTTCTCCGGCGTGAAGCAGGATAGTGGTTAAAGAAAAGAGGAGTGATAATAGCTTAGTATGGCGTACCCTCATATCGGTATATTTTAGTGGAATTCAATCTGTGCTTAGTTGTTGCAAATATACGTCTTATTCATTTTGCTTTTTATTGGAGATGCTGAATTTTTTCTGTATGTGGCTGAAAAATCACCTTTTTCAGTGACAAGGAGTGAAAGGAAAAGTTTATTACTTTGCAAAAAATATTAAGCTTTGTCTGGGAATGATAAATGGCCAAAAGTATCTGTCCGGGTTTGAATGGCAGAGTCTTGTTGTCGTGAGATACGGACGGCATTCCTTATACTTTTGTTATTATGGATTTTCCTTAGAGGGATGGGGATAAAACAAGATTTGTAACTTATGAAAATGTTTAAAATGATGGCTGCCTCCATGTTGGGTGTGGCGTTGTGCTTGGGATTCACTGCTTGCAGTGACGATGACGAAAATGAGAATGGTGAGGGTGGCGAAAACACCGCCACTGTGGTCAATCCTTCGCAAGTGTTTACGGGAGGGCTTCCGAAGTCGGTTTCGGGCATGGCGATTTCTCACAATGAAGAAGGGCTGGTGACGAACATTACAACTGAGGATGGGGATAAAGCCGTCTTTGAGTACTTTCCCGCTACTACAAAGGCAGATGTTGCAAAGGACCGAGCAAGAATCACCGTGACGGATGAAGAGGGCGATGTTACAGAACTGAACTTGCAGCTCAACAGCGATGGTTATGTGGAATTTTGCAACTCAATAGACCACGCTGGTACTCCCGATGCCGATGAGTTTACTTGGGAGATGGAATACGACACTGAAGGCCATCTGGTTGTAATGAAACGCTCTGAAAGCGATGGTGAAATAACGAACATCACCTATAAGGATGGAGATGTGGTGAAGACTTCCACACGTTATGTAGCTAGTGGGGATCTCAATGGTGACGGAATTATCGACAGCAATGACGAGTGGGAGTATAGTGCTGCCATAGACTATACGACGGATAATATAACAGCTCCTATCGAGAATAAGGGCTGCCTGATGTTGTTTGATGAAATACTGGATGTGGATATGGACGAGATGATATATGCCTATTATGGAGGCATGCTTGGTAAGGCTACGAAACATCTGCCGCTTGTAGGGCATTATACATACAATGGCGAGGACTCTGTGTCCGATATGTATTTTACATGGACATTGAATTCCGACAGTTATCCTACGGAACTGGTTGTAAAAGACCAGTGGGATGAATACAGATGTACATTTACTTGGTAATTATAAAACATCTGTTTATTCTTGTGGAACAGGACATGAGCCTATAAAATGTAAGGGGTTGCCTTTTGCCGAGACAACCCCTTCTTATTTTATGTGGAATTTATTGTGACAGCAGATGTTGGTAACTTTCTGCTGTTTCAAGTTTATAATACTTTGAATTCATATCCCTCTTCCTTCAGGAAGTCAATGGCGCGCGGCAATGCGTACTGCAGGTTTCCGTTGCACCAGGATTTCAAGGAATCGTGGAAGGTGATGATGGAGCCGTTGCGGGCGTAGCGCATCACGTTGGCTAGCACTTGCGGACCGCGCAGCTTCTTGCTGTAGTCGCGGGTCACGAGGTCCCACATCACAATCTTGTAGGTTCGTTTCAGCGTGAGATACTGGTTGGCGAACATATGGCCGTGGGGAGGGCGGAACAAGAGAGGGTAGAGAACCTTCTCCACATTGCAATTGATGTCCCCACCCATTTCCATGAAAATCTTCGCCTGTTCGGTATTTCCCAGATAATTCTTGGCCGTGTATTCAAATCCACGGATATGGTTGAAGGTGTGGTTACCGATGCGGTGCCCACGCTCAACGACCATCCGGAATTCGTCCGGATGCTTCCGTATGTTGTCACCTACCATGAAGAAGGTGGCTTTGATGTTGTGCTTATCCAGCAGGTCGAGCACCCAGGGAGTTACTTCGGGGATAGGGCCATCGTCGAAAGTCAGATAAACGGCTTTTTCATTGGGGTCCATCCTCCAGACTGCACCGGGATATAGTTTGCGAAAAAACTCAGGAGGTTGTTCTATAAACACGTGATTAAGGATTAAGGGATTAGGGATTTTAAGGATTAGGGATTTTAAGGATTAGGGGTTAAGGATTAGGGGTTAATGATTAGTGATGAACTGCACAGGCTAATCCCTAATCCTTTAATCCCTAATCCTTATTCTCACTCCTTCATTCTGTCCACATACATATTATACAGTTCTTCCACCTTCGGCTCGTAGATTTCGGCGAGCTTGGAGTTGTACTTCTTCATGGCCTTCACCTCGGCATCGAGTACAGCCCAGTGGTATTCAAATTCACGGGTAGAAATCATGAAGCGGTTGTCGTCCAGGCTCAGATACCAGGTCAGGTACTCTACAGCCTTGTCAGCAAGGGCTTTCATCATCTCGTCCGCCTTGGCGGTTTCGCCCAGTTGGTAGTAGGCTTCCGCCATCTGTACGGCACCGTTCTGCCAGTCGTAAGGCACGTTGTAGGCGGGAATCATCTTTTCGGCATAGTCCAGGGCGGCTTTTGCCTTGTCTTTCTTGCCCTCACGCATCAGCTGCTGCACGAGTTGGGAGAAGATGCGACGGTGAGAGTGACACATGCGCATGGCGTTCTCGTCGATATAGATGCCCGGCTTGTCGATGCCACCGAACTTGAACTTGTTCATCAGGTTGTCGTACATCTTTTCGGAGTCTATTGTCACGCCCGTCTTACTGGTGTCGAACGGAGTGAAACGATAGGCAAGACCTTCCTGAACGAAGTGGTTCTCCATGTTCAGCTGGTTCTCCCTGCCTACGCTGACAGCGATATAGATGGGGCGTTCCCAGTTGGCCTCGCTCAGCATTTCGAGCATCATCAACTCGCTCTTGTAGAGGGCGCGTTTGCCTTTCAGCGAAATGTGCATGTAGTCGGGGATTGAGTCGCCCGGTATCATCATGCCGCTGCGGCGCACGGCTTCCTTGTCTACCTTGATGACAATGCTGTCGGTAGGAATCACCTTCAAGTCCTGATTCTTGTTGCGCACCCAGTTCTTGAGGATATTCTTTAGCTCATACGGGTTGTCACCGAATTCTTTCTTTACATTGACCAGTGCTTCGGGATTACCGTCCAGTGCCTGCTTCTCGGCTTCGGCATAGAGCTGGTCGATGCTTTTCTTGTACTCAGGCTGGATGGGGACGTATTCGTTGGTGCCTTCTACGTACTCCATTCGGTCCCACGTGATGGGGAGAGAAGGACTGTCGTAGGCGGGGCGCTTCATCTGGTCGATGTACCAATCGGTCTGCAGGTACGAGAGGTTGCAGGTGCGGGCGTCGGTACGGAAACCTTCGGTCTCCTGGTTGTACCAGAGGGGGAAGGTATCGTTGTCACCGTTGGTATAGATAATCGGATTGCCGCTTTCTTGCAGGGACATCAGGTAGTTCTGGCCGAAGTCGCGTGCCATGTAGCGGTCGCTGCGGTCGTGGTCGTCCCAAGTCTGGCTTGCCATCTGCACGGGGACAAAGAGGCAGGCTACGGAAACGATGGCGGCAGCAGGCAGTTCCTTCATCTTGGCATAGTCTTGAAGCAGACGGACGAGTCCTGCCACACCCATACCAATCCAGATGGCGAAGGCGTAGAACGAACCGGCGTAGGCATAGTCACGTTCGCGCGGTTGGCTCGGAGTCTGGTTCAGGTAGAGCACGATGGCAATACCGGTCATGAAGAAGAGGAAGAAGACCACCCAGAATTGCTGGATGCCTTTCTGTCCACGGTAGGCTTGCCATAGCAGGCCGATGATACCCAGCAGCAGGGGCAGGCAGTAGAATACGTTGTGTCCCTTGTTGTCTTTCAGTTCCTGAGGCAAGAGGCTCTGGTCGCCCACCAGCCAGTTGTCGATGAACGGGATACCGGTAATCCAGTTGCCGTGTTCAATTTCTCCGCTGCCTTGTATGTCGTTCTGGCGTCCGGCGAAGTTCCACATGAAGTAGCGCCAGTACATCCAGTTGAGCTGGTAGGAGAAGAAGAACTTGATGTTTTCCCACTGTGTGGGCATGTTTACCATAATCATGTTGCCGCATTTGTCATAGGGCACATCGTAACCCTTGATGTCCTGCCAGGCATGGTATTGTTGTGTATGGGCACTGCTGTACATACGCGGGAACAGCATGTTCTGGGCGTATTCGTACTCAATGCGTCCGGGGATTTCGATGTACGAATCCTTTTCGTCGGGTGTAGCTTTCTCCTTGCGGATGAACTTCGTGCCGTTGTACTTGATGCGCGGTTCGCAGTAACCGTCTTTCACGTCCAGCGCCACTTGCGAGGAGAAGGCAGGGCCATAGAACAACGGGCGTGTGCCATACTGCTCGCGTCCCAGGTATTCGCCCAGTGTGAAGATGTCCTCCGGAGAGTTCTGGTCCATCGGCGTGTTGGCGGTGGAGCGGATGACGATAAGTGCATACGAGGAATATCCGATGACAATCATCATGGTGCAGAGCAGCGAGGTGTTCAGCGTGCGTGCCGATACGCGGAATTTCTCTTTGACGGCTGCCTGCGTCTTCGGACGGAGGTAGAGCCACAATGCGGCAATGACAATGACACCGATAACTACCGAGCTGGTACCGTGTCCGTAGAACGGGATACCCAGCATGGCGATAGTGAGTATGAACGAGAGTGCCATACGTGCCTTGTTGCGTTCGGTATAGCTTTCGTAGATACCCCAGATGAGGCAGGCTGCCAACAGGATGATATATACGATGACACCCGTGTTGAAGGACATGCCCAGCGTGTTGACGAAGAGCAGTTCGAACCAGCCGCCCACTTTCACGATACCCGGCACGATGCCGTAGAGTACGGCTGCTACCAGTATGCCCGAAGCGAGCAATGCCAGCAGGGAACCTTTTGCGTTGGCATTGGGCACCTTCTTGTAGTAATACACCAGTACGATGGCGGGCAGGCAGAGCAGGTTCAGCAAGTGCACGCCGATACTCAGACCGGTCAGGTAGGCGATAAGAATCAGCCAGCGGTCACTGTGAGGCTCGTTGGCAACGTCCTCCCATTTCAGTATGAGCCAGAATACGACGGCAGTGAACAGTGAGGAGAAGGCATACACCTCGCCTTCCACAGCGCTGAACCAGAAGGTATCGCTGAACGTGTAGGCAAGTGCGCCCACCAGACCGCTACCCATGATGGTGACCATCTGTCCGCGTGTGATATTGTTTTCGTCTGTCACCACAAGTTTGCGTACCAGGTGCGTGATGCTCCAGAAAAGGAACAGGATACATGCGCCGCTCATCAGCGCGCTCATGTAGTTCACCATCTTGGCAACGGTGGAGGCATCGGAAGCAAATTGTGAGAATAGGTTGGCTACCAGCATGAAGAACGGTGCGCCGGGCGGGTGTCCTACTTCCAGCTTATAGCCGGTGGTGATGAACTCCGGGCAGTCCCAAAAGCTTGCAGTAGGTTCGATGGTCATGCAGTAGACCGTCGCTGCAATGAGGAAGGTAATCCAGCCTACAAGGTTGTTTACGGTTTTGTACTGTTTCATTCGGATGAAATTCGTTATTATTCAGTTTTGTTTTTTACAAGCTGTTTTGCCATCGCTTAGTCAACGTATTGGCATATATGGGCGCAAATATAATGATTTCGCTTCTAAATAGGTGACAATAAGCAGCATTATTAGGATAGGTTAAGGGATTTGCTGCATCTATAGATGCAGCACGGTGGAAGTATAGATGCAGCGCGGTGGAAGTATAGATGCAATAATGATGATTCTATAGAGGGAATATCCGGCCGATAAAGGGGGATGCGGAAAGGAAGTATCCTCCTTGCTTGTCTAAATGAATCTTTCGTTTATAATCGAAATTCTTGCCTTTTTTGCAAACTTTTTAGGTTATGGACGAAAGAATTGATGGAAATGTCCGTTTATAACCGAAAATTGTTATCTTTGCAACTAAAGTTTAGGTTATGGACGAAAGAATGGATATACTTAGGAAGTACAATCTCTGGACAGAAGGAGATTTTGACTTCGGTTTCATGCGGGTAGCTTATACCGGCAGAATCATGGACTACGTAGGTAATCGTCTTGTAAAGGTGCTTATCGGTCAGCGGCGTACCGGAAAAAGTTATGTGTTGAGACAGATAGCAAGGGAACTGATAAGAAACGGTGTCCCTCCGCAGAACACCTTGTTCATCAACCGGGAACTGAGCGACTTTGCTTTCTTGAAGATTCACAAGGATTTGGAAGAGTTGGTGGCGCTTTATAAAAGCGAACTGCACCCTCAGGGAAGGATATATATTTTCATCGACGAAGTGCAGCTCATCGAAGAATGGGAAAAGTCGGTCAATTCTTATTCGCAGGACTATACCGAGGAGTACGAGCTCTTTATCAGTGGCTCCAACTCACGGATGCTGTCCGGTGAGCTTGCCACGCTGCTTTCCGGGCGATACGTCCAATTTCCGATATATCCCTTCAGCTATCAGGAGTATACAGAGATAAGGCATCTGGAACAGAACCGTGAGAGCTATATGGGCTATATGAATACGGGCGGAATCCCGGAACTTTTTGTCTTGCCCGAAAAGCAGGAGGTGCAGCGCAATTACTTGTCTGCCTTGAAGGACACCATCTTGCTGAAGGACATCATCCAACGCTACAGCATACGTGACCCCCGACTGCTTGAGGACCTTTTTGCGTTTCTTGTAGGCAATGCCTCTAATTTAGTGTCCATCGGCAACATCGTGAACTATTTCAAGAGCCAGGGCCGGAAGACGAGCTATGATGCTGTGGCTGCCTACATAGGCTATATCGAAGACTCGTTCTTGGCGTATCGTTGTGAACGCTTTGACTTGCGCGGAAAGGAAATACTGTCCGGTACGGCGAAATATTACATCAACGACCTTGCCTTTAAGAATTTCCTCTATCCCGGAACAGCCTATGGTGTGGGTTATAAACTGGAGAATCTTGTCTATCTGGAGTTACTCAGGGCAGGCTATGATGTCTATACCGGATGTGCCAAAGAGAAGGAAGTGGATTTCGTGGCACGGAAAGGCGACCGCACGGTTTATCTGCAATCCACTTATATGTTGGTTGACGAGCAGACGATGCGTCGTGAGTATGCTTCGTTGGAGTCGATACAAGATAATTATGAGAAACTGGTTGTTTCGCTTGATGATTTCTGTCTGCCATCCAATGAAGGAATACGGCATGTGTGGGCGTGGGAACTGCATGGGTTGTTATAAAAGGTGCTGAAAGGCAGTAATATCCTTATATTTTTGACAAAAAGTAATGTTTCTGTAGATTTCTCCGCCGCACATGGTTGGGCAGAAGGACGAATTTAGGATATATTGTGGATATTGGGGTCATAAAGATGCGTTCTTCTTGCATATTCTTCCGCTTTTGTAGGGCTTTTATGCAGAAATTGGCTACACCTTTAAGCTAAAAGGGTGATTGCTTTTTACTAAAAGGGGTATTGCGTTTTAGTAAAACGGTTACTCTGTTTTAGTAAAACGTTCTTTTGCTTTTGCATTTTCGGTGTATCAGGGCTTTCGGAGGTGTGATTTCGATTTATTGGAAGGACGTTCGTTTTGGTATAATGCTTATAACTTGACACTTATGGATTTTCGCTCTCGTATTTCTTTCTGTGTGGATAATCGGTCGGAAATACGGGATTCTCGTGCGATAGAAAATACAAAGTGTCAGAATGACAAAATCATATTTATCTTCTGTAGGTATCAGCCTTAAAAATACTTTCCAATCTTTTTCTTGTTTTCATTCTTTATCGTTAAATTTGCCATCGAAGCAAGGAAGTGTCCTTAGCTTCAATGTTTTGTGAAATGATATTGTAAGAAGCGTTGTGCTTCATTCTTGTCTTTGAGAACCTAGGAAATTTTCAAGATACACAAGAATGGTACAGACGATTCCTACGCTGGTTTCGGCGTGGGTCTGCTGTTTGTTCATTTGTGTATCGGGTTTTCCTAGGACCTTCAAAGACGATGAATAGCACGCAGTTCCACGCTGTCTTTTTTTATATTCTCGGAGGAACGCGAGGACTAATACTATCTGGTTATGATTCTATTTAAAGTGAATTCTAAAAGTTCCATCTATGTGCGTTTGTTGTACTCAATGGCAGTCTTGTGCCTGTTGACCGCTTTGAGCAGTTGTTCGGATGATGATGCTCCGGCAGAGATTATCCCTAACCCTGATAGTGAGATTTACTTTACTAAAAGCTTGGATTTCACTTCGGATAGTGGCGAAGCGATTCTTTCTTTTACAACCAATAAAGATTGGTCGATAAATGTTTCACAGTCAGGCGGTGATGTCAGCTGGTGTACGGTGTTCCCCAATAAGGGAAAAGCCGGAGAAAACCAAGTCTTAGTTAAAGTAATAAGAAATGAAGGAGTCGATGACCGTAACGTGGTATTGAACTTGGCAGCCGGTGATTTGACTAAGAGTATCGTAGTAACGCAGAAACAGAAAGATGCCATCACTCTGACTACTGCAAAGTTTGAAGTAGATAAGAACGGAGGAGAAATCCAGGTGGAGGTAAAGGCAAATGTTACTTATGAAGTTGTTATTCCAGAGCAATATCAAAGCTGGATACGTGAAGGTTCTGGCTCCGGGCAAATAATTATGGGCGACAAAGGACATAATCAAATGCACGAATCTGCTACAAGAACTGACATGGATAGAACTATGCGGAAGTTTTACATCAGCAAGAGCGAGGAATATGACAAGCGCGAAGGAGAAATCATCTTCCGAAGCGGTGAATTGGAGGAAGTCTTGAAGGTGTATCAGACAGGAGGAGGCATTTTATTGTTGACTAAGAATGAATATACCGTTTCTGATAAAGGAGAACAAATTACCGTAGAACTGAATAGCAATTTTGACTTTGATGTGAAAATGCCGCAGGTAGATTGGATTACCACAACCGTAACGAGAAGTGTTTCCAGCCATACGCTTTATTATACGATTGCCTCGAATGAAACTTATGACAAGAGGGAGGCCGAAATTATCTATTATGATAGGAATGATAAATCTGTGGCAGATACGTTGAAGATTGTCCAGGTGCAGAAAGATGCGATATTGTTGTCGCAAAAGGAATACGATATTACAGCAAAAGGAGAGACTATAGAAATATCAGTAGAAACTAATGTCAATTATAATATACATATTGATGAAGAAAACTCTCAATGGATAAAGTTAGTGCAAAATGTAGTAACTAAAAGTTTTAAACAAGATAGGCTCTTTTTTCATATTGAAGAAAATTCAGAAGTAAAATCTAGAGTTGGGAACATTGTTTTTACTTCTATAGAGAGTACTTTAGCTGATACTATTCGGATTATTCAAGAAGCAAAACAAATAGAAGAAAAACATGTTAAGGTGTATGTTGAAAAAGCAGGTACACTAAAGAAATTATTAAATGTGGAGGCGAACTTAATAACTCATCTGGAGATAAGTGGTTTTATAAATGGTACTGATTTGCGTCTTATTCGCGAGATGGCTGGAATAGATTATTACGGAAATCCAACATTAGGGCAATTAAGAGAATTGGATATTGCTCAAGCTACTATCTGTTCGGGTGGAACAAATTATTCTCAATATGGTAGTAGTGTAAATATAGATAATATAATTCCTGGAGGTTGTTTTTCTCACACTAATCTCATTTCTATATATTTACCTTTTAATACAAAGAAAATAGAAGCTCAAGCATTTTTCTTTTCAGAAAAATTAGAAAATATTTCCATTCCAGATGACTGTAGAAGTATTGGTTGGGAATCTTTTAGCGCATGCGGTTTGATTTCTGTAAATATACCTAGGAACGTTTCTTTTATTGATAAATTGGCATTCAATCGCTGTTATAAATTGGTTTCAATCAATGTTGATTCAGAGAATCGTTGGTATGCTTCGATAGATGGTATGCTGTGTGATAAAAAGCAGGAAACCTTAATCTATTATCCTGCCGCAGGAAAGAAAATTATTAATATACCTAATACAGTAAAAGAAATAAATGAATATGCTTTTTATGATTGTATTTATCAAGAGAAATTAAATATTCCATCAGAAACAGTCACTATACCGTATGGGATATTTAAATTTCTATCTGGATTATCATTTATTGATGTAGATGTAAATAGTGCTTGTTTTACGTCAATAGATGGTGTGCTATATGATAAAAGTGTGTCTGAATTAATAGCATGTCCAAGATTAAAAGATGAAATAACTATACCTGATGGTATTCAGACTATAAGTCCATTTGCTTTTTATTCTTGTCAAAATTTGAGGGTTATTAATATGCCGAATTCCATTACAATGTTAGGAGAGGCAGGATTTTGGGGATGTAATAGTTTGACTGATATTAATTTTTCAGATAATATTACTTTTATAGATGATAATGCATTTTGGGAATGTACTAGTTTGACTTCTATGCTTTTGCCCAAAAGTATTGCTGGTATTGGCGACAATGCTTTTACCGGTTGTACAAATCTTACGAAAATATATATAAATAGAGAGGAGCCTCCTTTTATTGAAAAGAGAACTTTTTATAGGACAAATGGTGAACTTGTTATATATGTACCTAAAGGATGTAAAGAACGTTATAAGAATAGTGAAACATGGAGAACTTTAAATATTATAGAAATGGAATGAAGAATTAGAAAAAGAATTTGTATGGAAATAGCATCTTTAGTAATTTCTATTTTGTCTATAGTCATATCAGCAATTGTTGCTGGAATCCCATTTTATCGTAAATATATAGAAAAGAAAACAAAAATAGCATTGATTGCTTGTGATGGAATAATCAGGGATGATATGATACGTATTGTGGTTACCTATGTAAATAAGAACTGGCAAAATGCAGTAATAATCAATAGCCATATTAATCTTTACCATCCTAAGTTACTAAATGAGTTTACGAAAGTGAATCATGCATATAGTTGTAAGTCATTTAATCCGGTTGTGATAACGGAGAAAATGCATGCCTCTATTGAACTTGAATATTCTTTATCAGAGTTGAAAGAAGTGGATTTGGAGAATGCAGATGTATATGTATATGTACATACTGAATATATAGATTCTCAAGGCCAGAGGCTGTTTGATAATCATAGGATAGAAACCTGTGCATGAGTGGAATAAGTACTAAGATGGTCTTAATAGAGTCTACTATGTATGAGTTACAAGGAAGAAGCATTTTAATGTCTATGAAACTTTAGTTGTTGGCGTGAGCAGGTTGTGTAAATTAAACTGTGTCATGCTCTATTCTCATTCAATCTCATCGGTCGGGGAA
>NZ_QTMD01000044.1:0-25318 GCF_003602995.1 Bacteroides sp. AF25-38AC
ATTACCGGGACAGTCTGCCGATTGACTCATAATGACGGAATTTAACGACAGTCCCTAAGTTAGTATTCATCATAATGAGAAATCGGGACCACTCTTGCGTTTCCGTTTCTTTTTGGACGGTATGAGATCATCCTCTTGCGACTTCTTCCCGCTGCCGGTAATGTCAAGTTCCGGAATGGCCATAACTCCCCCACCCTGCATATAGAAAGCCTCACGATCCACCCGCTCACGGAACTCCCCTACCCTATCGATATGTGGCGAGAGACCGACAGCCACACCATCGAAATGCTTCTGGATATTCTGATAAGTGAGCTTACGGGAAAGATCCGCACCTTTAAAGACATGAGCATTTTCCACGTTTTCCATATAAAAGGAAATCCCGTATGCGCCTTTGCTGTTTACATGTTCCGTCACACGGATCGATTCTTCCGCCAACCTTTTCTTAAAATCCTCATAGCCTAAAGAAGCGTTCAATGCCTTAAACACATGGTCATAGAGATAATGCTTCTGTTCATCGGCGCTCATGCCCCGGCCATCAAAACGAATATTACCAAAACGATATTTCTGAGGAAGTGAAACGTCCTTCAGGTAAAAGCCTGAATCCTTGATGCCATAGACATAATAGGATTTGTCCTTCTTGGTGACCAGACGCATATACAATCCTTCTTGTTCCAGGTTCCTTCGGAAATCGGATGTACTTTCGGAAAAAGAGTAGATGCGGTCAAGCTGTTGTAACAGTTCATCCTTGAACAAGGGGTTGAAAAAACCTCCTTTTTCCAGCAATGCGAAAAGGTTGTCATAGCTTTCATCCCCCAATAGGACACGCCATTCTTCATTGGCCAATTTTATTTCTTGCAAGGGTTTATTCAAAGACCGGTATGTATCGGATTGTTCCAGGACAGCCGATACCTTATCCTTGTAATTATAACTACGCATGGCTTTCTTCAAGGCCGCATCGAAATAATAGTTACGGTATTGCGCCTCTCCCAACGTGGTTCTCTTGCCTCCTTCCCTTTCCAAAGGCAACAGACCGTACTTCTGCTCCAGTTCCCTTGAGATCTTTTCGGAACGGCTGTAATTATTTCCGGAAGGAATGCTTTTGCCTTCTTCATCAATTGTGGTCAGCAGCACATGCACATGGCTGTGTGCCTTGTCGGTATTTAGGACAACGGCATAACAGGACTTTCCGTACCCCATCCTCTCGATATATTCCCCGGCAAGAGAAAGCCACTGTTCATCGGAAAGGCTTTCTCCCGGATAGAGGCTCAGAATAAATTCCGCATAAGGTAGTTTCACCCGGTCATTCAACTGGGAGATAAGTTTCATGTAGGCTGGCATGGCGGCCAGTTCGTCACCAGTGGAGGTGTAAAGCACTTTTCCGTTTCCTTCCTTGACCTTGGAAAGCTGGTATTCAATTTTCCGGCTCATGGACAGGTGGGATGAGAAAGAAGGTTGTATCTCGGCTATCATAACAATTTCCGGTTAATGGTTTCTACATCCGAAAGGTATTGGTTAATCCGATCCAATGAATACAATATATTTTCATCGGACGGAAGCGTATTGATATGTTTGGCAAGCTGGTTGATATTGGCTCCTATTTTACGAAGTTCATATATCATTTGCACATCGGTTTTCGATATGCTTCTGCCTTTCAAGGCAGACTCTCTGATAAAGGAAGAAAGGGATTTTCCCTCTTCCTTTGAACGTTGAAGAAGCTGTTCTTTCTCGGCTTCCGTCAAGCGGATCTTTATACTTATATCTCGATTCTCTTTCATATATACAGAGTATGTGAGTGTAACGAACATTGGTCGGCAGCTCGGCTGTCGCAAGGTTTTTTGTACCCACAAAAACATACCTTGCATTAGCAAAGATATACAATAATACTCAGCTGTGAAACAAAACCAGACAAAAGTCTTGATTTCTTAATCCAGATTAACCGCTCACTTTGTTACAAAGTAACTACGCACATTGTAACAGGCGAACGGAAAGCCATTAGTTACAAAATACATAATTACTAATTATATTATTACAAAGTATGAACATACATACTTAATTATAAGATTAAGTATGTACAGATTTATATTTATATTTATATATGTAATTACTTATACAATTAAGTAAAAAAGTGTATAATAAATTAATTATAAAAGTATGCAATTATTTAATTTATTATTTATATATTTGCGCACATACTTAAAAACGTACATTATGGGACAAATATTACCAGGAGTAGTCGTAGCTTTTGAGAATCCCAAGGGCGGGGTAGGGAAGTCTACGCTGACAGCTTTGTTTGCAGGTTATATTCATTCGCAGTCAAACGAAGAGGGGGGCTTATCCATTGCCGTGGTGGATATCGACGACATGCAGAACACTATCGGAAAATTACGTGAGGACGAAGCCGAGGACGGAATCATGAAAAAGGAAGAAGAATATGAGGTTATCAATATCTCTTCCTCAGAGTTCATCAACCAACTGGATTTCCTTCAGGACAATTACGACATTATACTTGTCGATTTTCCGGGTAACCTGAAACAAAACGGTGTAGTTGAAACGCTGCACTTCGTTGACGTGATCATCATTCCCTTCGAACCGAACCAGACCGATTTAAGACCTACATTGACCTTTTACTATAACATCTATGAAGGGATTATCGAAAGCCGTCGAAAGATTGGTAAAAAGACTACCGTGCGTGGTGTTATGAACCGTGTTCTTCCGAATGTGCTGGAGTTCAAAGAAATTTTGAAAAATAAAAAAACCTTGCCTTTCGAGTTGATGCAAAACTACATCAAGGATTCAAGGGTTGACTATCAACGCAATTTAAGTACGCTGAGTAAAGCGTACCATCATCCCTGTGATGCTTTCTGTGAAGAGGTATTGGAATTAATCTGTAACCATATAGGAGAATAAAGCTATGGCAACCAACAAAGAAAGGACATCATCAGCCGCCATGAGAAAACTCTTGCTGCAAAGCGCCAGTAAGAAAGAGCAGGAAATCCAGCAGATCGGAAGTGTTGCGGAAAGCACTATCCCCCAACCTGCGATTGAGCACCCCATCCATGAAGAGGTGAAAGAATCGGCTCCAGTCAAAGAAACCGTCCAAGAACCTCAGCCGGAACAAATGGAAAAGCCGGAATCCAAACCTTCCGTGCAGTCTTCTCCAAAAACAGAAGAAAGCAAAGTCTGCGGAAAAAAATTCTCGGAATATCTGGAAGAGCGAAAATTAAAGAACACCGAAGTAATCCGGATATCCAGCGAAACCCACAGAAAGCTGAAGCAGATTGCTATGGCCACTGGATTAGGAATGCACAACATCGCAAACAACATTCTTGAAGACATATTGACCAGCCATAACAAGGAGATTCAAGCGATACTGAAGAAGTATATGAGCATCTGATTCTACTTTCGGAAAAATATATACGCCTGTTCGACTGCATCCGTCGGGCAGGCGTTATTTTTGCACACCGTTTTAGTGAAGGCCGGCATTGAACCGGGACACTTTTACACAACTGCGGAAAAATCCCTTTGCCTATTATCCTGGACAATATGTTAAAGAATTCAAACCTCTACTTGTTTCCACCTCAAAATTTTTTCCGAAAGTAAGAATACGGTAACAAAATCATTTCTTCGTTTTATTTAGGTTTTTAGGGATTTAAGTATTTGTGGGACACTTTTACACAACTAATAAGGGAGGTTTTCCGTATAATCAACTATATTATTGCAAGTTAGCACTTACTGGCATCTTCTCGTAACCGGGACACTTCTGCACAACTAACCGACTATTCGGGACACTTCTGCACAACTGAACAGGAAAGTCGGGATACTTTTACACAACTAGAATCTGCATTCGGGACACTTTTACACAACTAAATCAGGAATCCGGGACACTTCTGCACAACTAAACCGGCCATTCGGGACACTTTTACACAACTGGGGGATCGGAAACAGCCGTAGTCGGGACACTTTTACACAACTAAATCAAGAAACAGCACGAAAAAAATGCTTTGGAATCTTCATTTATAGGGAGTTAGATTCACTATCTCCGTAAAAAAACGTATCTTTGCATCAGTAAACAACAAGTGTCCGCCTATGAAGGAAAGTAATACACAAAAAGAGTTGAGCAGAGTCCCCAGGACTCTCAGCGAGTCTTCCAACACGAAAGTATTGGAAGTTCTATTTGATGCAGGCGGCACTGTCATGTCTGACATTATCATTTACGTGGCATCTTCACAAATGAAAGATCTGTTCGGCGACTGCTGGTTCTCCATCAACGATTTTTGTGAGGTCATGGGGTATGAACGAACCAAGTTGCAACGAAAACTGACCGAGAAGCAGCTTGATTTCCTGTTCAGCAACCAACGTCCGGTATATATCACCGAACAGAACGGCCAAAAGATAGAGCATCCGATAGAGAACACCTTTGAAGCGGCGTTATACCGTTTAGGGACATCCAACCTCAGTGTAGCATACGCCATGAACGGCAAGACGCAATATAAGTTCATTCAAATACTGGACCGCTTTGAGATAAAGGATAACTTCGGCACGAAAAAGCGCACCAAGCGGAATTACAACGTGCATCTGAGCAAAGATCTGATGAATACTTTGCTTACCGAATACAATCTGCTGGAACTGAAAGACTACCGTAACCTGCCCAACCGCAAAGGCTACCGCAAGTTTTATCTGAACCTGGCGAAAATGATTTACCTGATCAAGTATAAGATTGACCAAGGACAAGCACCTTATTTCACCGTTACGGTTGACCAACTTGCCAAGGAATTTGATGTAACGGTAAAGGACAACCATGACCGGAAGAAGAAGGTGACCAGCATCTTAAACGGTATCAACAAAAAGCTGGAGAGAACCAAATTCCAATACCAGTACATCAAAGGAAAAGGGGAGAAGTGGCCCTACACCGTACAGTTTTTCTTTGACCAGGAAACATTGGAATATTTCGACGAAAAGATAAAGGCGATACTGACCTCGCAATATCACGATGCGCTTAAATCATGCTTCTTGTTAAACAAGAAAGGCATTCCCGTGAGCAGACATTATCAATATAAGGATTTCTTTAAATTGGGAACCGGCGAATATTATCATGAATTTACCGCATGGCTTTATTCTGAAGAGGACAAGGAGATTAAGGAGAACATCTACCGGGATATCTATATAAAGGTAGTAGGCATTCGTCCAGAAGACCTTGCCGTCAACTTAAATCCCTAAAAGTTGGAACAAAAACCATAAAATAGTATCTTTGCAGCGGATTGTCAGAAAATTGGCAGCCCGCTTTTTACATACGTCCGTCTGTCTAACAAAAGAGTGGCATCTATCGTTAAGGAATTAACAACAACAGGCGCATGCCTGTACCAGTATGAAACTGGTACGGGGCGTGCCTTTGTTGTTGGAACGCCACGTCCATGTTAGAGGGTACGTTTCCGTACCCTTATATAAACATAAAACAAATTCAATGGTTCAAACAATTGCCACCCTGATAGATGAGACGCTCATGGTAATGGGCGCCCATCTTCACGTGCGGATGACAGACGAAGAAAAGGCGTATCTTGATGCTCATTTCGAGCTTATCCATATCAAAAAGGGAGAACACCTCGTCACCAGGGGCGAGGAAGTATGCTACCTCTATTATCTGGAATCCGGCATCGTCCGGTTATGGTTTCCGGACAAAGAGAATAGAGAGATTTCAGCACGGTTTATCCAAGCCAAAGAGTTCATCAATTTTTTCCTTTCACATGAAGAACACCATGCCCACTACAATATCAAGGCATTGGAGCCATGCAAGATCTGGAGATTGCCCAAAAAAGATCTTCATCAGCTATATGAGTTATCCATCAATTTCAACAAGCTGGCCAGAATACATTTGGTAAGATCCATCAACCGCAAAATAATAAGGGAAGAGGAGTTTTACACACTGGATGCCGAAGCGCGTTACAAAGCGCTTTTGGCCAATGAAAAATGGCTGTTACGTTCAATACCCTTAAAAGACATAGCAAGTTATATCGGCATCACGCCACAAGCATTGAGCAACATCCGAAAGCGCATATAAACCAAACCCTATAAGCCGGGCAGGACAGTTTTACACAACTAATCCTATCCGGCTTTTTTCTGTAGAATTATTCCACACCTGCCGGTTTACGGCACATGTATTTTTTAATGCACATTAAATAAACACGAAAGGCCCTTTAAAAGCCCTTCATAAAATTTGTCCTCCCGTATATAATCTATATGTTTGGAGCGAAAACAACGCGATAAGCACCTTGATTCGGTTCTGCCGACAGGAATCCGCGTAAATTGGAAACACCGTATGAGACAAATAGAAAAATATATAACATTAATAACCTAAAGAGTAATTCCCATGGAACACATCAGACTGACTGCTATCAGCCTTAGCCTGCTGTTATGCACCGTAAGCGCTTTTGCGCAACGCCATTATGAGAACATCCCGGCACTTGAATTGAACTACGGCACTAACCTGTTCGGCAATGCAGGCAACTATTACAACCTGTCCTTTTCCAGATACATCAACCGGACAAGCTATTGGAAAGCCGGGTTTAGCTATTTTGAGAAACCTTACGAATATACAGCCAACCTACCGCAAGTCTCTACCTTGAACCCGGAAGAAACGATTCCCGAAACGATACATGACAAGGGTAAGGACTTTTTTGTGGACGGCGGTTATTACAGAACCCTGGCCTGCAACCTGAAATCCGTTTACTGGGGCATCGGCCTGGGAGGATTCATCGGTACAGAATACGTCCGCCACCCCGATAAGGAATACAACTTCATCATCGGCCCGAAACTGGAAACGGAACTGGAAGTATTCATCCTGCCCCGAACGGCATTGCTTGCCCGCATACAACAACATTGGAATCCCCTATCCATTGACAAGTGGAACACTGTCTGGAACGTAGGAATAAAGATACTGCTCTACTAACCGACAAATCATATCACCATGCTTATTATCATATTGTTAGCCGATACAAATGTATCCGGCCTGATCTCCTTATACCGTGAAATAGGCGCCATGCTGATAGGGGTAGGCTTTCTATGTGCCGGACTAGCGGTACTTAAAAAGCTGATAAGCAACCACGAGCGCACCAAAGAGGCCATCATCACCTATATCACGGCATTGGTCACTTGGCTCATTATCTGGCAACTCTTATGAACGTAGTGGATTTGATACTGGTTGCCATACTCGCCTGTGTCACGCTTCACTTTTACTTTCGGAAAAAGAAGAAAGCACTTTCTTCCGGAAAGGAGAAAGAGAAGCCGATAAGGGAGGCGGTGCGCAAGGAAGGGCAGGAGAGAGCCTGTCCGGTCATCTGCGTGGTATTTCAGCCTGAGCTGGAAGAAGAGGAATTGGCTGCCGAGATAGCCGATATGTACCTGCATGGAAGAGCCTACTACTACTCAGGCAAACCACTGCCGGAACAGCCGAAAGAAGAGCCCATATCCATCAAGTATAAGGATGTGCAATGGGAGAGACTGAAAACGATTCATGTTTAATTAAAAAATAGGAACAAAATGAAAGCAATCGAAAATGTAAGAGAAAAAGCGAACCAAGTCATTAACCGCTATGGAAAGGTTATCTTCACCTTTCTCATATTCTTCACGCTGTTGGGAACGGCACAAGTGGCGGAGGCACAAAGCGGCCTGAAGATTAACAGCCTATCCGAAGTGACAGACAAAGCCAAAGAGGGTGCGGACACCATTCTGGACGTAGCCAAATACATTTTGGCGGCGGTACTCGGCATCGCTCTGGTCTTTGTCATCTATTCGCTTGCCACGAACAATCCCCATGCCAAGGAATACCTGCTCGGCTGGATCATCGCCGTGGTAGTCATCATGGTAGCCTTCCTGATTATCTAAAAACGAAGAGCCATGAGAACCATGCGTAAAATCAACAAGCCGATCAAGTTCTTCGGTCTGTCATCGGGACAGTTCGCCATCTTCATGCTGCTGACGGCCATCATCATCATCGTGAGCATATTCAAGCAGCTGCACCCGATACTCATCATCGGAATCATTTCCGCCATTCTGTTTCTATCCGGTCTGCTGTTCCAAACCTTGAAAAAGGAACACAAGGCCGGTAACCCGGACTACCTGACCGGCCTCCGGATCAAGAACGCCACCCCCCGGCAGATAACGGACAAACGGCAGATTTTCAAATTCATCCTAAAACAGCAACCATGATAGGAATCATCATACTCATATCCCTGCTAATCTGTGCGCTGTGCCTGCTGATTGCTCTGCTGTATATCCGGCAGACAGAGATAGAGGTGAAGGACAAATCCGTGGATCTGGAAAGTGTCTTGCCTATCCAGACCATCACGGAGAACGCCGTCATCAACGGGAACGGTGACATCACCGTCGGCTACCGGCTGCTTCTGCCCGAAGTGTTCACCTTGTCGGAAAGCGAGGCGCAATACATCCATGAGCGGTTGGAGGCTCTTTTGAAGCTGCTTCCGGCAGGCACGGTCATCCATCAGCAGAATTTCTACTATACGGGGCGATACCATCATGCAGAATACTCTTCCAATGCCCTGATAGCGGAGAACAACCGTCATTTCAACGGCAAGGAGATACTGAACAGTTACACCAACCTGTATGTGACGTTCACGAACGGCAGCCGAAACGGTAAGATACGCAAAAGCGCATCGGGCACCTCGCTGATGCGAAAGCTGCACTACCCGTTCAAGCAACCTTATAAGGAATATCAGCAACGGCTGACAGAAATGGAAGCCTTTCTGATGAACTTTGAGAACGGTTTGTCGTCCATCCAGCAGTTTGAGATACGCAAGATGGATGATACGGAACTGAACAACGCCATCTACGACTACGTCAACCTCTCTTACGAGACACCGGAAAACGATGCCACGCAGAAGAGCGTCAACCCTATGGCTGTCAGTGAAAGCGGAAGCATGAAAATAGGGCAGCAGCACGTTTCCATCCTTTCGCTGACCAACGAAGGCGAGCATCTTCAGGAACTGGCCGTGCCGCACACCGGCAAGTCGAAGGCATACGGGGGAAACATAGAGATACCGGACAGCATACGGAGCAAATGCTCGATGCTGTACCCCGTAGGACTTGGCCTGCCGTTCAACCACATCGTAAACATCGTGATAGAGATAACCGATCCAGATGCCACCGTAACGGCCATCGGTGCGGAGAAAGACGCGCTGAACTACATCACCAACTTCTACCCTCCGGCGGCAGAGAAGCAACGCGAGCAGGCAGCCTTCTGCGATGAGATTACCCAGTTCGACTACCAGACCGCCTATACCGCCTTCAATGTCGTGCTGAACGATACAGACCGCACCTCGCTCATGCGGAAAACCGCACTGGTACAGCAAGGCTTCAGCTTTATGAACCAAAGTTCGTGCTATGTGGAGAACGCCGAGCTGTGCAACCTGTTCTTCTGCAACATACCCGGCAATGCCAGGGCCAATTACCGGGGCTTCGTCAACACGACCAAGCAGGCCATCTGCTATCTGCAAAAAGAGGGGATGTACCTTTCGGACGAGAAAGGGCATATCTACCATGACCGTTTCGGTACTCCCGCCAAGATAAACCTCTGGGATTATCCGGCGCTGAACAACAAGAACCGCATCGTTATCGGCCCGTCCGGTTCCGGTAAATCTTTCTGGCTGAACAATTACATCCTGCAAAGCTATGAGCTGGGCCGGGATGTGATGATCATTGACATCGGCGGCTCTTACCGCTCGATGATAGCCTTGAACCGGGGCAAATACTTCGACTCTACCGAGCAGAAGAAATTTGCGTTCAACCCCTTCTTGTGTGACCGTGACAAGAACGGCAAATACCTGTACATCGACACCACGGATGCCGAGTCTGCCGATGACCAGATAAAGACCATCGTCGCCATTATCAGCTACATTTGGAAGGTACGTGAACCCATGCTGCCTGCCGAAAACGCCATTCTCAGGAAATCCGTCATCGGATTTTACGACTATGTGAACAATTCTTCAATAGGAGAGAAGCATGAGCGTATCTTCCCGACGCTGATAACTTACCGGGCTTATCTGAAGGAAGTGTTCAGCAAACGGATGACCGAGTTTGAGAAACAGAAATTCGAGATAGAGGAGCTGTTGCTTTTACTGGAACCCTATACGGACGGAGAGCTGTCATTCCTGCTGAACGCTACCGAGAACGTGGATATCGTGCATGACCGGCTGATAGCCTTCGATATGGAAGATGCCTCTAAGAAAGAGTACTTTCCACTCGTTGCCATCATCACCCTGCAAATGATCGTGGATAAAATCAAGAAACGCCAGGGGTTTGCCAAAGAGCTAATCATCGACGAAGCACTCGACTTCCTGCAAGACGAGAAATTCGGAGACTTCATCGCCTACCTGTACCGAACCTTCCGTAAAAAGGAGGGAAGCATCACGCTGGCCGCACAGAACATCCTGTTTTTGAAAAACATGCCGTCCAGTATCAAGGACTCCATCATCATCAACTGCGCGACCAAGATTATCCTCGACCATTCAGAACACCGGCAGAACCTGCCGGAAGTGAAAGCCGTGCTTTCCATCACGGACGAAGAGGCCTATATGATCGAGTCGTTGCAGCGCACGGAACGCTGGAGAGAGTTTTTCATCAAGATGTCGAACGATGCCTTCATCTTCCGCAACGAGGTGTCCGACTTCGCCGCCGTAGCCTTCGATTCGCGCCAGGCGACAGTAGTACGACTGAAGCAGTTGTTCAACGAAAGCGGCTCGACCTATACGGCCATCAACCGCTATCTGGAGGAAAGGAGGAAAAAGTATGGATGACGCCACCCAAGGGCTGACCGCCCTTCTAGGCTGGTCAACCGACTTCAACGGCAGCGCATACAATCTTGCCGGAAGCATTGCCGCCGCACTTTTGGGCGTTGCGCTCATTTTCGTGGTATGGGCACTCGCCACGAAAAAGGAAAATGCCAAGAGCTATCTGACAGCCTGGCTGGTATGTGTCATATTCACCCTATTATTCATCACCAACAAATAACCGTCATGAAAAGAATCATTCTCATACTCGGACTTGCCGCCTCGATAGGGCTGATGGGAACCGGCAGTGTTCATGCCCAGTTCGTCGTGCATGATCCCGGCCACACCCTGCTGAACTCAACGGAATGGATCGCCAATGTCAAGAAATGGGTTACACAAATCAATGAAATGATCGATGCCCAGGAACTGCGGCTCGGCCTGCAAAAGATCGACCAGTTGAAGGAACTCAAATCATTGAAAGAGCTTGCCGACCTGCTGGACGACGTAGCCTGCCTGAGCAGCGACTACAGCTTTTACCTGAACGTAGGATCGAATTACCACTGCCTGAAATTTCTCAACTTTCAGCGTGTGACCGTCAATCTGAGCCTGAGTACCGACCTGCTGTTCAAGGTGGCCACCGTGACCAGTTACTTCTCGATGAACTCGGAAGGGCGCATGTCCTTTATCGAGCAGGTGAAGGAATCGGTGGAAAAAGCCGCCGAAGAGATGCGTGAGTTTAACGAATCCGTGCGTTCCACGGTCATTTACAAATCCATGAAGGGGCATAACCGGAAGACCTATTACCAGGGACGGTTGGCCGCTTTCACACGACACACCAATTAAAGCGTTATGAATCAAGATAATTTTCTCTGGGGACTTCAGATCACGGACGGTCTGACGATGGAACTCGTTTCGCAAATGACAGTCATCGCCTTCGGTGTTGGTGTCATCTGCTTTATCTGCAACCTAGCATACAACTATCTCTATCACGGAGCCAGCCAGCTGTTAAGCCCGAATGAGGACAAATTTCCCGACATGATGGAAATCGCCCGTTGCCTGGTACTGTTCTTCTGCCTAAGCATATACACCCCCATCGCCCAAACCATCGTAGGCACGATGGAAGTAATCAACGAAGCCACCTCGCTGACCTCCGAGCGTGCGCAGGAATTTGCCCAGTTCATGGCACAATCAGCCATCGAACAAGGAGAGATGATTGCCGAATACGACAAACACAGCCTCCAGTCGGAGGTAGCAGCCGGAGAAGACAGCACCGGCGCCATGCAGCACGAACTGGATAAAAAGATGGAAGAGGACGAAATGACCGGTGTACGCTCCAGCGTGGAGAAGATTGTGCAGCTGCTCAACCCCGCCAACCTCGCCACCCTTGTGCTTCATGGCATTTCCGCCCTATTGGTAGGAATCATACAAGTAGTCATCTTGGGTATCGGCGTGGTCATTGTCAAGCTACTGGTCATTCTCGGCCCGTTTGTCTTTGCCGTAAGCATGTTGCCGGTCTTTCAGAAACAGTTGAGTATCTGGTTCGGTACGCTCTGCTCCGCCTGTATGGTATTCACCGTCATCAATATTCTGAACCAAATCATATGGCAGACCTTCAAGGCCATCTATACGGAAAGTGCCGACATGGTGGACGCAGCTACGCAGCAGATACAATATTTAGGAATGGATCTCGCCCTGATTGGTGCTTATTGCAGCTGTTTCTGGCTATCCTCCAAAATCGTAGGACACAGCGATGCCGGGAAAATCATTTCGAAAACCGTGTCAATCGTCACCACGGCGGCCACCATCGCCCTGATGGGAGGCGCAGCGGCAGGCGGCAAGCTGACCAACGTAGGCGGTGCCGCCTCTATCGGGGCAAGTTTCATAAACGACAACAATAAAAAATAGAACTATGAATCTGATGAAATTCAAAGGAGCAGATGATGCGGTCAAGCTGACTATCCGGCTTTCAGCCGGGTACTGCATCATTCTGACTATCGCTTTTGCCAGCAGTATCATCTTCCTTATCAACAAAATAGAAAAAGCATACGGCCAGGCTCTCGTCATCGACAGGCAGGGAGAAGTCTATGAGGCAAGCAGCCTGTCTGCCAGCGATATGCGGCAATACGAATACATGAACCATGTAAAGACCTTCGTAACCCACTGGTATGCCTTTGACGAGAGCAGCTACGAGAAGAACATTTCGCTTGCGCTCAACCTCATAGGCAACAAGGGGAAGGAGCTGTTGAACGAGTACAACGATGTGAATATGCTGAACTCACTCATACAAAAGAATATCCGTTACGGGGTACGCATCAAGGATGTAGAGATTAACACACAAACGATACCCGTTTCCGGAAAGATAATCTTCACGCAGACCGGGTACCGGGCACGGGGAAGCATCTCACGTAATATCGAAGCGGAGTTCACCATCTATGATATGCTGTCCCGCAGCGAGGAAAATGCGCACGGAGCCAAGATAGAAGATTGGATTGTCCGCTATTCCGAACCCGTGGAAAGCAACGGCACCAACACATCGCAGGCAGCTTCTCCGGGCAAGAATGAAAACCAGTCAGAAACCTCTAAACCAACCGACCATGGAACCGAATAAACTTATCAAAGACAAGAACAAGCTGTTGATGGCCATCCCGGTAATCCTGGGCATCCTCTTCCTTTATGTATTCTTCATCCGTGAGGACGGGAACGTGCCGTCAGGGAGTGACAGACAGGCCGCCTCGCAAGCCTTTTTGGAACCACAGTCGGAAATGGCCGACAAGGTGAACGACAAGATGGAAGCCTATAAGCAGGACAAACTGGAAGAGCAGGAGAAGGCACGCATCCTGAAAGAGTCTCAGGTCAAAGGATCTGATTTTTACTTCGAGCTGCAAAACCAGCAGGAGCGGTATGACCGTGCCACACTGGAGCGCATCCGCCGTATGCAGAACGATCCGTACAGCGAAGTCATGGCAGAATACGGAGGTGGCCGGAACGGACGCTTCTCTCATCAGCTGGAAAGCCAACTGGACGGACTGGAGGACGAGCAGGCGCTCAACGAGATTATCCGGGAAGCCAAGAAGAACTCACGCATCCGCAAGGAACTGGAAGAATCCGACAAATACCGCAAGCGCATGTATGAACGGATTGTCAATTATGACCAAGAGGGAAAAACGGAGAAAGCCGCTGCCAACCCTTCCGGCCATCCATCCGCCGACAGCCTGATGCAAAAAGGCCCGATCTACCATGCCGAAAACGGCAAGCGGGTACGCCGCCAACCGACCTCCGCACCGGGAAACAGCAACCTCTTCAGGGCTTGCATCCACGGCGACCAGACCGTAGTCACGGGCAGTACGGTACGGATGCGGTTGCTTCAGGACGTAACCCTATCCGGCATGAAGATACCGGCCAACACGCTGTTTTACGGTATCGCCACTTTGGGAGCCAACCGCCTCGATGTGGTAGTCAGCAACCTGAAGGTAGGAGACAACCTCAATCCCGTATCGGTGGTTGTCTTCGACAATGATGCCATGGAAGGTTTGAACCTGCCCAATAACCTGAAAGCCAGTGCAGCCAAGCGTATGGAACAAGGTCTTGTACAGAACATTGACATGCCGCTCTCTTCCATCGGCACGATGGCCAGCGAAGTGACCAGCGTAGTCAACGCCACCACCCAGGTAGCCAAGCAAATCTTGAACATGAGCCTCTCACAAGTGAAGGTACATCTCAAGTCCAACTACGAAATGTATATCCAAGAAGAGAGTCAGGAATCGAAGTTGCGTAGGCAAGCCGTGCAAGCGGAGTTACAGAAGCTCTATGAGCAAATGGAACAAGAGAAAACGAACAAGAAAAATCATCCCCTTCAAACATTGATAGACAAATTATGATAGACATTCTCAATTACCTGCTTGCGCTGTCAGCGGTCTTTTTCGGCTATCGGATCTACGTATCACGCCGGAACGGACGAGCCTTTAAAGAAATCCGTCCGCTGACCGTTTCTTTCGGCATTACCCTGCTTCTTCTATGGGGCATTACCGTATTCACCGCCTTTTTTTCAAGAACCGTTTAACATATCGACAACATGAAGAAATATATTTATCTACTGTTTTACTGCTTTGTGTGCAGTCTGCCGCTCTTCGCTCAGGAAAACGGCACTCCCCGGAAACAAGCCATCAGCCAAAAAGACATCTTTATCTCTTTCGACTGTGTGAAACACCTGGTATTTCCTGTGCAAGTATCTGATATCGCCATCGGCGAACAGGAGCTTGTCATGGCCAGCCGGGTAGAAGAGGCGCCCCATATCGTCAGGCTCTCGGCGCAAGCGGAAGGATTCACCGAAGAGACCAACCTGACCGTAGTCTGCATCGACGGAAGCGTTTACACCTATCACATCCGCTACCTTCCCGAAGGCGGCACGGATTCGTACCCGAACATTTACGAGGACAACGGGAAATGGCAGCACCATGACTATCAGGCAGAAGTCAGCGACCTCCATCTGGCCGAGTTCTTCTTTCCGGAGGACATCGCTTACGGAACGCCCGGCAACGAGGTGTCCTTCACTCTGGCCGCCTACAACAACCAGTTGAAAGTATCAACCGCCAAAGATGCCGTGGCATATTCCAACCTGTTTGTGGTGGATAAGGCCATGAACACTTACCACATCACCATCAAACGGGGCAATACCTCCGTATTCACCTACAATTTTGATGACCAGCGCAAATATACCGCCCATGTGGATGTGAACAGCGAGGAAATGGAAAGATGCATCCAAGAGCTGCGCACCAAGAAGCGCAACATCTACAGCCTGGGGGTCATCGAGAACAAGTTTGAGTTGTCAATGGCCAATCTGTATGTGCATGAGGACTTCATGTTTTTCATCTTTGACCTGAAAAACAAATCATACATCGACTACGACATCGAGTTTGTCAAATGTTTCCAGCGTGACCAAAAGAAGAGCAAGAACGCCATCCAGCAAGAAACGACCATCGAACCTATCTATCAGAAAGATTTTGATACGAAAATCAAGGGCAAGAGCCGGAACCGGCTGATACTTGGTTTCGACAAATTCACGATACCCGATGATAAGGTATTCGAGATCGAGATTTACGAGCGAAACGGCGGGCGGCACATCAAGCTGGCCGTGTTGAACGAATACATCCTTTCCGCAGAACCCTTATACAAGCCACAGCCATGAAACTGAGAGAAGCATTAGACACCTATATGTTCGACAACGTGGGACAGTTCGGCGGCATCGCCGAATCACTGGGCTATCAGACCGAATACCGGGACGGATATTTCCGGTTCCGCAAAGACGGGGAAGAGCTGAGCATGAGCGTAAGCGAAATCAGGGAAAAAGCCGGAGCAAAGTACGATGAAAGCCTTCGTGACCAATCAAAAGAACGTGTATCCGCCCTTTTTGACAAGGAACGTGCCAATGATCCTAAATATGTCGCCGAGCTGGAGAAGGATGGCATCAGCATCAAGCGGTGGGAGAACCTGAAGGGACATGACAAGGACGGCTTTACCGTCATCGACCATCGCCTGAAGGTATGCTACACCGGACAGTCGCTCTATGAATACGCCTACAAGCAAGGGAACATCCTCGACGGGAAAGGCACCAAGCTGGAAAAGGGTGTCATGTCTGATTTGATGGAGATACACGGCAAACCGGGGAAGCTCCGTTTCAACGATGACGGAATCTCCGTATTCTACCGCAAAGAGGCGTTGGTTATCCCGGACAAGGTGCTGGGAAAGAAGTTGGGCAAGAAAGAGAAAGAACAGCTGCTTGCCGGTGACATCGTACCCATCACCGTAAATAAGAAGGACATCCTGCTGCAAGTTGACCGGGATCTGAACTCCGTCATCCTGCGCACCAACCAGGAAATCAAGATTCCCGACATCATCGGGCAGACCAGCGAATATGGCGGCTACAAGTTAACCAAAGCCGACAAATACCTGCTCGCCAACGGCCATGCACTGGAGAACAAGCTGCTGCACAGTCCGGAAGGCTACTTCATTGCCGACATCCAACTGACGGATGACAGGAAAGGAGTCATGATACAGAACATACAGAGTATCACTCCCGGCAAGGCACAAGAGCTGATCAAGGCCATGACCCCCAAACTGGAAGCCCATGCGGCCAACATAGAAGCTGCAAAAGAGCAAAAACACGAAGAGGGGCGCAATATGGAAGCCGAGTTTAAGGAAGCGGTGGGCAAACATGACTTTGAAAAAATCGGGAAGCTCAAAGAGGAAGGATATAAACCCAGTGAAGAGTTTATCAAAGGAATCGGTAAGGAACACGGTCTGGATGAAAGGCAAACCCATGAAGTCATCCAGCTGTTCGGCACCAAGCCGGAAGAACAGGGCGAACATGAAAGGCAGGCCGCACGTCTGTTGGATGCCGCACAGACCGACAACTTTCATGTCATCCAAGAGATACAGAAAGAAGGGTACCGGCTCACTCAAGAAGACCTTACCCGGATGCGTGAAACGGGTGTGCAAGCCAACACACTGATAGCCGTACAAAAGATTTTCGGGATGGAAGGCAGCACAAAGACACTGGGAGATGTCAAACTGGCCAGCACACCCAAACCCGACAACAGCAAGGAAATGGCCCGTCCGATAGCCAGCACCATCAACCGGGCTTTCAATGACTTATAACCTAAAAAATCAGGAATTATGGATTACGATGAATTAGTACAGAAAAACATTGCAGGAGAAATCAGTGACTTAGAGTTTCTACTTGCACAGGAAGAGCTTGCACAAGCCTATCAAGAAGAGATGGCTGCCAAGCAGCAAGAGACAAACAACCAAACGGCCAGAGAATGGCTGCTTGATTACGAGAACAGAAATCTATACCAATAAATCATGGATACAGCAAGTGATAAAGCATTACAGCGTTTCGCCGAACTGATGATCGAAAAGATAAAGCAGGTGGAAGACAACTGGCAAAAGCCTTGGTTCGGGATAAAGGGTGGGGGACTTCCGCAAAATATCGAGGGAAGAACCTACAACGGAGTAAATTCCTTCATGTTGTTTCTACTTTCGGAAAAAGAGCAGTACAGCCTGCCGGTCTATATGACCTTCATGCAAGCCAAAGACAACGGCCTTAACATACTGAAAGGAGAAAAGTCATTCCCAGTCATTTACTGGAATTTCTCAGTAAGAGACAAGAACGGAAAGAAAATACCTTTCGACGTATATAAGAACTTGGATAAAAACGAGCAGCAGGAATATAAGGTCACGCCGTTTCTGAAGACATACAATGTGTTCAACGTACAGCAGACCAATCTTCAGGAAACGAAACCGGAGAAATGGGAAGCATTGAAGGAGCAATTCAAGATACCGGCCATCAAGGACGAGCAAGGGATGCTCACCGTGCCTCTGATTGATGCGATGGTACGGGAACAGCAATGGATCTGCCCCATTTATTCCAAGGAAGGAAATAGTGCTTACCATGCAAGGGGAGAAGATAACCATATCGTCGTACCCCTGAAGGGGCAGTTTAAGGACGGAGAGAATTTCTACTCCACACTACTGCATGAGATGGCGCACTCGACTGGAGAACCTGAGCATCTGAACCGGGAAAAAGGCGTGATTTTCGGAGACAAGCAATATGCCAAAGAGGAACTGGTTGCCGAACTCACCTCCGCTACCGTCGGGCAAAGCCTGGGAATATCCACCCATATCCGGGAAGAAAATGCCATGTATCTAAAAAACTGGCTGGGAGCCTTGAAAGAAGATCCCAAATTCATCTACAACATCCTTGCCGATGTAGGAAAAGCCAGCAATATGATTCAGGAACATACCGCACGGATGGAACAGTACCTCACACCGGAGGAACGGTTCACGCAGGCCGTCCTGCAAGACAACCGTCCGGTATTGGAGCAGATGAAAAACGAAGGTTTTACCCCTTCATCACGGTTATTGGAAAGTGTTGCGGCAAACCATCCTACAGCCGACAACCTTGAAACGCTACACAGCACTTTCGGCATTTCGCTGCCTTCCATGGAAGCGGAGCCAGCCATGAAAAATATGAATGAGCCACAGCTCGGATTATAAACTTTTAAAAACCATCATTATGTTTACAGGACAAATTATCGGTTATGTCGGTGCGGATGCCCGGCAGAACAAGAACGGAAAAGGATTCAACTTCCATGTATCCACCAAGTACAAGAACGTGAACAACGAGGAACAGACCCTATGGGTATGCTGTTTCGTGAATTACGAGAGTAAAGTCTTTGAGTATCTGAAAAAAGGGACACAGGTATATGTCTGCGGCGATGTGTATGCCGATGTATTCCAGAAGGATGACGGTAGCCACATCCCATCCGTCAGCCTGACCGTCTCACGCATTGAGTTACTGGGAAAGGCAGAGAAAAAAGAGAGCGGTGACGGAACGGCATCCGGACAACCCCAATAACAGCAACGGCCATGGAAAGAGAGAAGAAAGACCTGTCATTCATCCTGATCCTGCTATCCACGCTCATCGGGACAGCCGTACTGTTTCAGTGGGCTATCGTTACGGGATTATACGCTCCACTACGTAATCCGGCCATGTGGGAAAGGCTGATGGAGAAGGATATCCTATTCCGGTTTCTCTACGTTATCCTGATCGGAGGCCTCGCTTTTCTCTTTCCGGTTGGCAAAGTGAAAGACGAAAACAAGAAATGGGTTTACACCAGTATGACACTGGTTACGGCATCCATGCTGGTTGTCGGATTCAGCCGGTTATCAGCGTGGTATAACCTATTTGTATTTCCCATTCTATTCGTAGCGTACACGCTGCTTGTCATCAAGACTCTGCCTTATTTCATCCGGCGTCATGCCCAATCCGATGATAGCATTTTCGGGTTAAGCCGGGAAGAATCGGCTTTCTACTTCCGCTTTGAAACCGCCTCCGGGCCGCTGGTCATCCATAAGCCGCAGCAGAATGTCTATATCGACGGCGGTCCGGGAAGCGGTAAATCAGAGAGCTGGATCAAGGGAATCATCTACCAGTGCGCCGAGCGCAACTATGCCGGATTCGTGTACGATTGGGAGGGTGATCCCACCAAGGACAAGTCACCCATCCTCTCACGTATCGCATACGGAAGCATCGAACATTTCCGGAACAAGGGGATGGAAACACCCCGTTTCGCCTATATCAACTTTGTGGATATGTCACGCACGGTCAGGGTGAACGTACTTTCTCCGCAATACATGTCAAAGGGAAACGAATCGCTATTCATCCGCAATATCATCATGACACTGATGAAGAATCTGGAAGCAAGCTGGAAGGAAAAGACCGACTTTTGGGCCAACAATGCCATCAACTACGTCTATTCAATCGCCTATAAATGTTTCAAGGAAAGGAAGCTTGGTATCTGTACGCTGCCCCATGTGATAGCCCTTGCCCTTTCTGACAGCAACCTAGTATTCCACTGGCTGTCGGAAGATCCTGAAATCGCATTGAACATGTCCTCCATGCTGACCGCCTGGAAACTGGGTGCACAACAGCAGACAGCCGGAGCCGTATCATCCGCACAGACTCCGTTGGTACTCCTGAACAACAAATACATCTTCTGGGTGTTGTCGCCACTTCCCGAAGAAGAGTTCTCTTTGGATATAACCAACAAGGAACACCCAACGCTGTTATGCGTAGGCAATGCGCCCACCATCAAGGAAGCCGTTTCCCCTGCTATTTCCTGCATCGGCAGCGTCTTGATGTCACAGATGAACAATCCCGGCAAAGCGACCAGCATATTCATGGTAGATGAATTTCCGACCATCCTGTTGCAAGGCATTGACACTTTCATCGGAACCGCCCGGAAGCACAATGTCGCTACCATTCTCGCCGTTCAGGACTTCAACCAAGCGGTCAGGGACTATGGAGAGAAAAGTGCCAACATCCTGAAAGCCTCCTGCGGAACGCAGGCTTACGGTATGACCGGAAATGAGAAGACCGCCAAAGACATCGAGAACTTGCTTGGGGAGAAGAAAGAAGCGCAAGAATCTTATTCACACCAAGCCGGTGGCAATAACAGTGTCACGGAGAGCCTGCAAAAAGAAAAAGTCTTAAAGGCAAGGGACATTGCCGGACAAGCAGCCGGACACTTCATTGGCAAGATTGCCGGAGGCAAGCCGCCATTCTTCAGCGTGCAGATGGATATGTGCCGTTTTGAAGAGAAGGAGATACCCCGTTTCTCCTTACCGGTCAAACTGGGCAACGGCAAAGAAGAGATGGAACTGGAAATCCTGGAAGAGATTATCCAGCAGAACTACATCAAAATCATTGAAGATGTCAACGCCATCCTCAAAAAGATAGAGGACAAATTAAAAGAAAAGTCAGCAGTTCCGCCAACCGGGACACACAAGACAGAACAAAAAATCATCCGATAACATTCAACAAAAGAATCCTACCATGAGAAAAATTCATTCATTATTAGCGGCAGCCTGCTTATTGGCCGCTTCATGCAACAAAGAGGAAATCCAATCGGAAACAGACAAAGCCGGCATGTATCACATCACCGTAGCCGTAACCGGTTCCTCACCCAAAGGCAGTGTGCATATATATAATCTTGACGGCGTGAGATTCAGGAACGAACGCACCGGTACCTCCGCAGCTTCCGTAGATGAGAGTTTCACCGATAAAGCGGAATACAGCACGGAAAAGCCTGTCAGCCAAATTACCGTGCAAGGCATTCTCTATTCAAAAGAGAGTGCTATCATCACCATGCAGATAAAAAAAGACGGGGAAAGCGTATTCAACCAGAGCAAACAGTTGGAGGCCGTTCCCGGTATAGACACTACTGTTGATTTGGTTTACAGTACCTTGAAATAAAAATGCAGACGAATCAAAAAACATATACTTTCTCTTCCATATTTAGATGATATTTCTTATCTTTATGAAAGATAATCTTTCTCATTTATAATCTAAGCTCAGATAAAATGAGATTCAACTAATCCAGTCAACGTTATGAAAGTCGATTTCAATCAGATAAAAACAACCATTTCTCTGCCCGATTTCCTGCTGGAACTAGGATGGAAAATCGTGGAAGGCTCTTCCAACTCCTGTCCCAAAATGAGCAACGGAACGCATACCATCGTCATCAAGCGGAACTCGCAGAACCAATACACCTATTGGGACGTGCATAGTGACAGCGTGCGTGGCCGCAGTATCATGGATCTGATGCAGGAACATCTATTTGAAACAACCGGAAAAATGCCGTCCTTGCGCGAGGTGGGGGAGATCCTTCAGAACTACATCAACACCAACCGCATCACGACACCCGAAAAAAGCCGGTATGAAGTAGGTAACACAAGCATGAGAGCGGACGAACTTCAATTCTACTTGAGCCAGCTACAACCCTACAAGGGCAATTATCTCCAGAAAAGAGGTATCCTGAAAGAAAGCATTGAAAGCCGGTTCTTCAAAGACACTTTCTTTATCCGTGAGGTAAAGAACAAAGGGAGTGTTTACCGCAACGTGTGCATCAAGATGTACAATGAAAACGGTGTGCAAGCCATTTCTCAACGAAATGAAACATTCAAAGGGATTATCGGTGGCAAGTTCGACTGTCTGGCGACCAGCAACCATGACAAAAGCCGCCCGATAGACATTCTCTACATTGGGGAGTCATTTATAGACTGTATCTCCCACTATCAATTACGCCATTCCGGAAACGACCTCAATCTTGTATATGTATCTACGGAAGGGACATTCACGGAAGGACAAATGAGGCTATTACGCCTGATTCTTGACAAGAACCAGGTAAAGGAGCTCCGGAGCATCTTTGACAACGACAAACAAGGGCACAAGTACACTCTATGGCTGCATCGTTACTTTCATGGCGATACGACTGATGTCGAGAGCCTGAGTAACGATGAACTCCGCAACAAGGTACGGAAACTGAAGAACGTCGAACTTTCGGAAAACAAGGATTGGAACGATGATCTGAAAATCTCGTGTGGCATCTGTTCCTCCACGGAGGACGGCCAGTAACCTCATAGATTTGCTCCATCACATAATACGACAACCTATAAAATCAGATCAATATGAATATCAAGCATTTATTTTTTTGTATGCTGCTCATTGCCTTTTCCTCATGCAGCAAACCCGGCTATGAGAAGGCCATTGCGGAATGGGTTCAGACAGATTCTCACGGCACCTGGACGGATTTAAAGTTCGAACTACTGGAAGTGTTGGAAACAGAAGACGTCACCGTATCGGACAGCCTGTGCTACCTGAACAACAAAAGCGCACAATTATCCGCTGTCATACAGAAAGCGGAAAGTCCCCGTGCCTTATTCAAACCGTCCTTTTCCGCCTATATGGAAGCCGAAAAAAGCCTGAAAGCAACGGATGCCATGAAAGCCATGTACCTGCACCGTGACAGTACGGAAGTTATCGGCAAGATATTAAAATGCAGGTATGCCATCGTCCAGCCACACTCAGGGGTGCAGCAGAAAAAGACGGCTTCTTTCCTATTGTCCCCCGACATGGAAAAATGTATCGGCAAACTAAAGCCGACAAGCAAATAATCCGAGCGTAACGATGTGTAGCGACAACGTTTTTTGGGGTTCTTTTTTGGGCGTCTTCCAAAAAAGAACTCCCACACATTTAGATGTGTGGGCTATTCATTACACTACCATCCTTTCCCTTATCAACGGTATATTATCCCGTACCAAATTCAGAATCCGGTCATGATAGGCTGATAATTGGTTAGACTTTCCACGACACTGGCACACCTCCATCCTGCTAAGTGAAAACTCCACCGTTTCCATGCGCCTTCCATCCACCGTTGCCGACATTATCAACGAATCTTCTCTCTTATAATAGGCGTTGCTGAATACACAATGATGCAGCAACTTTCCCTCTTTGTAAAAGTCCGAAAGGCTTTCCAATACCCGAACCATAATATTTCCATCCGCAAACGAAAGATTAAAGAAACGTGATTTGGCAGCAATATAGTCTTTTTCATCCTTTTCAGAATATTTTTTCTTACATTTCCCCATCACCCAATCATGCGCTTCTTCTACATTCAACGGACACAAATAATGAGGATTTCTCGCATCCAATTTATTTTCTATCAGCATATCCACATAGTCCAGCCACAAGTCCGCATCATGTATCACATAGTCATGTCTTAAACAGATTTTTACATACGTCCAATACTTATCTATACCGTATTTTCTCTCTAAAAATCTCAAGAACAAATTCATTTGCCCTGCCTTATATAATATCTCCATCCGATTATCAGTTAATAATGTCATAAAGAAGGAACTCGGACAAATATCATAAAAGGCACCCTTAAATCCATTCCTCGTAAGTTCGGGTATCACTTTCATTCTCGGATAGATAACTGCCGGGCAAATATCATAAATACGGTCATGATGCACATTCCGCTTACGCAATTCCAAAGAACTTCCATATATCCATGCATCGTAATAAAATATAGACATGCCCCGCAGCAAAGACAGCGTTTCTGTCTTGCCCTCTTTATTCATCCAACACTGTACCGCCTCAATTATAAAGTAATTAGCCGGAGACCCTTTTTTCAGCCGGCAGTCCACCATAAAAAAACGGATAACTTGATATTGCTTGTATGTAGTAATCACACAAAAATATTCTTTATATACAGCCGTCCTTTTCCTGCTATTCTCCAATTTCAGGTTCATACCGCAATGAGGACATTTACAGTTTTTCTTATCTTCCTTATCCCGCCATGTATGCCCACAATCCAAACAAAAGCAATTCCCCTTTGCATCACGCTTGAAATAATGCACAAAGCAATGTTTATAGGCATAACGCTTTTGAGCCTCTGAAACGGGAGCTAACTTCCTGCTCCCATTCACGATTTCCATTTGTAATTTTGTCTTGGGTTTCATATCAAAAAAGAGTTAACTGGGTTTGTACTTCGGTGTTGTTCTCACGTTTAGCTTGTTGACGCTTCTTCAACTTTGCCAATTCTTCCTCCTGCAATTTTTTGATAGCAGCCTCACGAGCCGCTTTCTTTTCTTCCTCTGACAATTCAACATGATGATTTACGACTACATTACATTTCAATGGGCTACCCACCTCAATATTATCTTCCTGATAATAGTGCAACGCCATACCAAAAATTTCATCATCACTAAAACCACAGCAACCGCTTTTCTTCACTTGGTTTAAAATATAGGTAATGCAATTATCTATATTCTTTGTAGGTTTTTGATAGACTGGAGCAAACAGACTATCCACCGCTGCCATATTATCAAGGTATGCCTTGATGGTACTTTTAAATTGTTCTGACACTTTCATAGTATATCATTTTTAGATTTCATTTCACAATAAGCCAATTTCACGAGAAACAAGGAGAATAGGCAAATAAGAGCCAACAACGTAACCGACACAACCTTTATCGGACTTGGCGTTATTACCGCTCCGACAAACATAGCCACTGCACAAAGAGCGATGATGACCGAAAAAACAAATTGAATGATTTGCATATACTTCTGCTACTTAGTTTGTTAAACTTCTAATTTTATGCTTCAGCTAGATTTAAAGACCTTTTTTTAAAACCCCT
>NZ_QTMD01000045.1:0-24605 GCF_003602995.1 Bacteroides sp. AF25-38AC
TAGACTTGCTAAATTATATGCTTAAATATAAAATACCTCAGATTGTTACGTTGACCCGAGAAACGGTCTTTCATATCAAGAGCTTATAAAGAAAAAGCTCTGCAAATCAATGATTCACAGAGCTTAATCGAGTACTCGAAGCGGGACTTGAACCCGCACAGCCGCAATGGCCAAAGGATTTTAAGTCCTTCGTGTCTACCATTCCACCATTCGAGCATCCTAAAAAGGGAAAAGAGAGCGGAAAACGAGACTCGAACTCGCGACCCTAACCTTGGCAAGGTTATGCTCTACCAACTGAGCTATTTCCGCATTTGGAGAACGGGTGCAAAGATAAACAGTTTTCCCGTTTCTGCCAAATTTTTTTTTATAAAAGTACAGTACTCGCAGCGGGACTTGAACCCGCAGAACCTTTTACCTGCCCAGCAACTCTTTCTCTGCAGCTTGCATGGTCTCAAAATTGAAACCATCTACCACTTTCCGCATCAGGGCAGAGACTTCATCGTTGCAAAGGTTTCCGATACTGCCTTCATGGGTATGATGTACCTCTTTGCTGTGCGAGAAGTTTCCGGCTTCAATATCCAGTCCCACCTTCTTGTAGGCATCGCGGAAAGGCATCCCTTCACGTGCCAAGCGGTTGACTTCCTCCACACTGAAAATAAGCAGATACTTGTCATCATCAAGAATATGTTCGTTCACCTTGATTTCATTCATAATGTAAGTCGTCATCTGCAGACAGTCTTTCAGTTCCTGAAAAGCAGGCAGGAAGACCTCTTTGATAATCTGCAAGTCACGGAAATAGCCGGAAGGAAGATTGTTGGCTATCATCATAATCTGCTGGGGAAGGGATTGCAGTTTGTTGCACTTGGCACGCGTCAGTTCAAAGACGTCCGGGTTCTTCTTGTGAGGCATGATGCTGGAGCCGGTAGTGCAATCGTCCGGCAGCTTCACAAAACCGAAGTTCTGACTGTTGAACATACATGCGTCAAAAGCCAATTTCGATATGGTTCCGGCCACACTGGCAAGGGCGAAAGCAACATTACGCTCCATCTTGCCACGCCCCATCTGGGCATACACTACGTTGTAGTTGAGGGAATCAAATCCCAAAAGACGGGTAGTCATCGTACGGTTCAGCGGGAACGAGGAACCGTATCCCGCAGCAGAACCCAAAGGATTGCGGTTGCACATCTTGAAAGCTGCCTGAAGGAACATCATATCGTCCACCAGGCTCTCGGCGTATGCCCCAAACCAAAGTCCGAAAGAAGACGGCATGGCTATCTGCAAGTGTGTATAACCCGGCATCAGTACATCCTTGTAGCGTTCGCTCTGCATAACCAGCACATGGAACAATTGCTCCACAGCTTCCGCCACCTCCTTTATCTCTGCACGGGTAAAGAGCTTCAAATCGAGCAACACCTGGTCGTTGCGCGAACGTCCGCTGTGTATTTTCTTACCTATATCACCCAAGTTGCGCGTCAGCATAAGTTCCACTTGTGAGTGAACGTCTTCCACTCCCTCTTCTATCACAAATTCTCCACGCTCGGCCATCGCATAGATTTCCTTCAATTCGGCCAGCAATTGCCGCAGTTCTTCCTTCGTCAACAAGCCAATGCTTTCGAGCATCGTGATGTGCGCCATGGAACCCAGCACATCGTGCTTTGCCAAATAAAGGTCCATTTCACGGTCACGGCCTACCGTGAAGCGTTCGATATCCTTATTTACCTGAACGGATTTTTCCCAAAGTTTCTGAGCCACGTTGTTTCTAATGATTAATGGTTAGTGATTAATATTGTATCATCGCCAACATATCTGCCATCTTCTCCAATCCTTCCTGCAAGGGTTTCTGCACCATGGTCTTCATAAACGGATTTATATCCATGCCGATGGTCAGTTTCATTTTGCATTCGGTTTCGGTGGTGGGTACAATCTGTATCCACAGATTGAAGGGTAGCGGTGAAGTGGTTGTTGCAAACTTGATACACTTGCAAGGTTCCTTCTCCACAATCTGCAACGTAATCTTTCCCACGGGGGCCACCTCTATCGTCATGCTCTCCGCGTCAAAACTCAAGTTCTTCACTTTGTCTTCAGGCAAACGGTCTTTCACCTTCTCCAGATTGCTCAGGTCGGAAAGCTTTTCATAAACAGCTTCTTGTGAAGCCGGTACAACTTTCACTCCACTCTCAAATTTCGTCATAATCAATCGTATTCAAAAAGAAAAAAGAACTATCCGGACAGAATCTATCCGAATGGCTCTTTTATCCATATTAACATTTTTACAAATAAGTTCTTATTTACCAGATTCCCAATGTGCAGGGTCTTTACGCCATTCATTCAGAGTCTCCACATCTTCTTCCTCGATATAGCCCGTACGCAGTGCCACTTCCATCACAGCCTCGTAATTGGTCAGCGTCACCAAAGGCACCTTGGCATCCTTGAAAGCCTTTTCGGCAACCGGGAAACCATAAGTATAGGCAGCCACCATACCGATGACCTCACATCCGTCACGGCGGATAGCTTCTACAGCCTTTAAACTGCTTCCACCCGTAGAAATCAAATCTTCCACGACTACCACCTTCATACCGGGACGAAGTTCACCTTCAATCAAATTCTCCAGTCCATGGTCTTTCGGAGTGGAGCGTACATATACAAACGGCAAGTTCAATGCATCGGCCACCAAGGCACCTTGCGGGATAGCTCCCGTTGCCACACCGGCAATGGCATCCACCTGTCCGAAACGTTCCAAAATCAGACGCGTAATTTCAATCTTTACGAAATTACGGAGAGAAGGATAAGAAAGGGTTTTGCGGTTATCACAATAAAACGGAGACTTCCATCCGGATGCCCAAGTGAACGGGTTAGCCGGTTGTAGTTTAATCGCTTTTATCTTCAGCAACTTCTCTGCAAACAATCTTTCTAAAGTTTTCATAGCAAAACTAATCTATATATGATAAATATGGCACAAAAATACGGAAACAGAATGAGAATAAAAAAGAGAAAGCCGATAATTTTCATTCGGAGTAGTCATTTTCCTCAGAAACCTCTATGCAACGACATATATCCTTCATTTCGAACCCCCTGCTCAAGGCAAAACGCACCAGTTTGCCATTCAACTCATACTCACTTTCGGCACGGACGCTTTTACGCTTTGCCGCCAGCAGTTTCTGCAAGACGGCGTGGTATTCCTCCTCATCAATCTCGTTCAAATAGGGCCAATAGACAGATGAAGATATCTTTTTCAACTGGAGCGCCTGCCCTATCTTCATCTTGCCCCATTTGGCAAAACGGTATTTGTCGTTGATGAAAGCACGGCAGAAGCGCTCTTCATCAATGTACTTCTCTTGTTCCAGACGGTTGATGATACGGTCTATGGCATCATAGGCAATGCCCCAGCGTTGCAGTTTCTCCGCAATCTCCGCCCGGCAATGCTCGGCAGTGGAGCAATATGCCGCCACTCTGTTCAAAGCTTCAGTTTCAGTTATTTCTATCATCGTTCTGCAATTACGTACCGGTCGTTGCCGGAAATATCTTTTCGGATACGGACATTCGTATAGCCTTGCTTGCGAAGCATCGAAGCGACAGCCTCTCCAAATGCCCGGTTGATTTCAAAATAGAGTCGGCCGCCGACCGTCAGCATGCTCCGTCCCAGTTCACCTATACGCCGATAGAAACGGAGCGGGTCGCTGTCTGGAACAAACAAAGCTCCCGAAGGTTCCCAGTTCAAGACATTTGGCTCCATGTCCTTCTTTTCTGTTTCCGTAACATAAGGCGGATTACTGACGATTACATCAAAGTACTCATCCTCAGTCGGTTGATACGTCAGGACATCATGCTGTACAAATTGTACGGAGGTCTGCAAAAGGCGGTTATTGTCACCGGCTATGGCAAGAGCTTCTCCGGAAATGTCCCAAGCAGTTACTTCCGCTTCCGGCAACTCTTTAGACAAAGTGACGGCAATACACCCACTTCCAGTGCCAATGTCGAGAATACGGGAAGCCGGAGCGACTTCCTCCAGCATCCTCTCCACCAGTTCTTCCGTTTCGGGACGGGGAATAAGCACCCCCGGAGCCACCCGAAAAGTACGTCCCAGGAAACGGGCAGTACCCTGCACATACTGTATGGGCTCAAAATTGCACAGACGGGAAAGAATGCTTTCCAATTCCTTTTCATCCTTTGGAGATAAAATCATATCTTTGCCCAGGTAATAGTCAATATGACTCTGACCTAACATTTCACAGCAGACAATACGGGAAAGATTGGCTGCCTCCCGGGGAGGATAGCACTCCTGCAAAGCACTGCGGATATGTGAAACGGTTACATTCATTCGGAGTCCGGTTTTATTCGGGCTGCAAAAGTAATCATTAATTTTGATTATTCAACCAAAAGACAAGCAAGGATATGAATTCAGAAGAAGAGAAATATATGCTGCGATGCATCCAACTGGCACAAAACGGACTTTGCAATACAGCACCCAACCCGATGGTGGGAGCGGTAATAGTATGTGACGGGAAAATCATAGGCGAGGGATACCATGTGCGCTGTGGAGAAGCCCACGCCGAGGTCAACGCCATCCGTTCCGTGAAAGACACGTCCCTGCTGAAACGTTCCACCATCTATGTCAGCCTGGAACCGTGTTCGCACTATGGCAAAACTCCTCCTTGTGCAGACCTCATCATCGAGAAGCAGATTCCACGCATCGTCATCGGGTGCCGGGACCCTTTTTCTAAGGTTGCGGGCCGGGGCATACAGAAACTGAAGGATGCCGGACGTGAAGTTATTGTCGGAGTGCTGGAAACAGAATGTCGGCAGCTCATCCGCAGGTTCATCACTTTCCATACTTTGCGACGCCCCTACATCACCCTAAAATGGGCGGAATCTTCTGACAGATATATCGATTACTCCCGCACGGACGGTAAACCGGTTATCCTCTCCAGCCCGCTGACTTCGATGCTGGTACACAAGAAACGGGCAGAGCACAGTGCCATATTAGTAGGTACCCGTACGGCTGAACTGGACAATCCCGGCCTGAATGTCCGCCATTGGTATGGTCGTTCACCGGTACGTATCGTGCTGGACCGGCAACAAAAGCTATCCCCCAGCCTTCACCTATTTGACGGTAGCGTGCCGACCCTCGTTTTTACAGAAATCCCGCACGCTCCGCTACCGAATGTAGAATATCTGCCAGTCAGCGACTACCGGCAGAATATACTCCCCGAAATCATGGAAATGCTGTATACACGCGGATTACAATCCCTTTTGGTAGAGGGTGGCAGCCAAACGCTCCAATCCTTCATTGATGCCGGATTGTGGGACGAAATCTTTGTGGAAGAAGCTCCGCACCTTCTTCATTCCGGCGTCAAAGCACCCGAAATCAGTGACGGATATCCATTTGCAACAGAGTATTCTTTCGGCAGGAGTTTTCGCCATTATACGGCCTCAAGAAACAGTCAATAGCCTCATTTCAGGGCTTTTTTATCGAGAAAAAGGGGGATATTATCTATAATTTTATATAAAACTTCCCCGTAAAGCTGTTTATAGAAAAAAATGTTCCTATTTTTGCAACTTGTAAATAAACACTAACTTTCAAAATGAGAATAAAGTTTCTATCAGTAATTGTGAGTTTTCTTATTGTGTCATTTGCTCTAAGTTCATGCCTTGACTCTGACGACAATTATGAATTCAGCTCCGATGCTACTATACATGCTTTTGGTATCGATACCATACATGGCAAACATTACAAATTTACAATTGACCAGCTCAATAGACTCATCTATAACAGAGATTCATTGCCCGTAGGTTCAGATACCATCATTGACCGTATTCTGATTGATACTATGACCGTTACCGGTTGGATAACTTCAGGCTCGCCTACCGACACGGTATTCGTCATGTCGGACTCCGTGGATTTGAGACCCGCCATGAATAACGATGCCGGCATGCTGTTCAAAGCACATGCCGCCGACGGTGTTACAGTCCGCGAATATAAATTGAAAGTTAATGTACACCTGCAAGACCCGGACTCACTCGTATGGACAGACATGCAGAAAAGGGGGAATATATTCTCCAATACCATCAATTTAGGTCAGCAAAAAGCGGTTGTACTGGGAGACGAACTATTTGTCTACACTTCCAACAGTACTGCTTACAAGACATCGACTGCGCCCGATAAATACAACTGGAGTAAAGTCAATGTCAGCAACCTCCCCTCAGACGTAAAGCTGACATCTGCCGTAGAGTATAACAATGCGCTTTATATGGTTACAGAAAGCAAAAGAGTATTCAGCTCTACCAACGGCGGCGCCTGGACAGAAGTCACTACATTGGGAGACAATGTCATAGTCCTCATCAATGGTTTCTCCGACCGGCTCTCGGGTATTGTGGAAATCAACGGAAAGCAATATTTCAACATCTGTAAAGACGGAAAGAATTGGGAAGCGGAAAACACGGCTGACAACCTTACCCTTGAGGAAGTCCCGGCAGGATTCCCTACCGAAAACATATCCACCACCCAGACCAACACCGGCAATGGTGTAGAGAAGGTGGTTCTGGCAGGAATGCCGCTGGCCAACGAACAAGAGACAATACCCTGGTTCTCATTGGACGGCAAAGGCTGGGCAAGCCTGGCTAACACGGTGTACGACACATCTTGTCCCGGCATGGTCAACCCTGCCATTATGTACTATGGCGACATGTTCTATTGCTTTGGAGGAGAACTTGACGCCATCTACAACTCCATCACAGGCATTGCGTGGAGCAAGACAGAAACCAAATTCCTGCTACCCCAGGAATTCAAAGGGAAAGGCGCGTACTCCATTATAGTGGAACCGACGAAAGACAAAACTGTGGACCCGGCAGACAAACGGGACTTCATTTGGGTGATATTCGGCGGCAACGGCACCAAGAATGAGGTATGGCGCGGACGTCTTAACAGATTGGGCTTCGAAATACAATAATAATGATGTCATATAAGGAAGAAATCGATCTAAACCGGATACCCCAGCACGTGGCGATTATCATGGACGGTAACGGACGGTGGGCCAAGCAGCGTGGACACGAACGCAGCTATGGACATCAGGCCGGCGCAGAGACTGTGCACGTCATTGCAGAGGAAGCCGCTAAATTAGGAGTCAGATACCTTACTTTATATACGTTCTCTACCGAGAACTGGAATCGTCCGTCGGACGAGGTAGCCGCCTTGATGGGATTGCTCTTCGACTCCATAGAGGAAGAGACGTTCATGAAGAACAATATCAGTTTCCGGGTAATAGGAGATATTGAAAAACTGCCTGCCAACGTACAGCAACGGCTCAACACTTGCGTGGCACACACCTCCCACAACACGGGAATGTGCCTGGTACTGGCATTGAGCTACTCTTCCCGCTGGGAAATAACGGAAGCTGCCCGGCAAATAGCCGACCTGGTACAGAAAGGTGAGCTGAAACCCGAACAAATCGACAGTGAGCTCATATCCCGTCATCTGACAACCCACTTCATGCCCGACCCCGACCTGCTGATACGTACCGGAGGAGAGCTCCGCCTCAGTAACTACATGCTCTGGCAATGCGCCTATTCGGAACTTTATTTCTGTGATACCTATTGGCCCGACTTCCGTGAAGAAGAACTACGCAAAGCCATATGTGACTATCAGAAACGCGAACGCAGGTTCGGCAAGACCAGCGAGCAAATCAATTAATCACCGGACACACAAATAGTAAATAGTAAATTGTAAAATAGTAAATAAAAAGATGCACTATCGTATTTTCTCCATACTCGTAACGTTTGTCTGCCTTTTCGGCTGCGCACTGACAACAGCAGCACAGGACGTAAACAACACCGATGAAACCGAAAAGCCGGTTATACTCTATTCGGGAACACCCAAGAAGTATGAAATAGCCGACATTAAGGTCGAAGGAGCCCAGAACTATGAGGATTATGTAATTGTCGGATTGTCCGGACTATCCAAAGGGCAGACTATCACCGTGCCGGGTGACGAGATTACACAAGCTTGTAAGCGCTACTGGCGCCACGGTCTGTTCTCTGACGTGGAAATTACAGCAGACAAGATTGAAGGCGACCAAATTTGGCTGACCATTCATCTGACCATGCGTCCGCGTGTTTCCGACATACGCTACAACGGTGTGAAGAAGTCAGAGCGTGAAGACCTGGAAAGCAGAATCGGCATGATAAAGGGCGGTCAGATTACACCTAACCTGGTAGACCGTGCCAAGACCTTGATAAAGCGCTATTTTGACGACAAGGGCTTCAAGAATGCAGATGTAATCATCACCCAACGTGATGATCCGGAAAAGAAGAATGAAGTGATTGTCAACATCGACATCGACAAGAAGGAGAAAGTGAAAGTACATCAAATCACCATTGTAGGCAACGAGGCCCTCACGACCAAGAAGCTGAAGCGTGTGATGAAGAAAACAAACGAAAAGGGCAAGCTGCTCAATCTGTTCCGCACCAAGAAATTCATTGAGGACAACTACGAAGCGGACAAACAGCTGATTATCGACAAATACAACGAACTGGGTTATCGTGACGCCATCATCGTGACAGACAGTATCAAGCCCTACGATGACCGCACGGTAGACATCTTCATGCAGATTGAGGAAGGACAGAAATACTATCTCCGCAATGTAACCTGGGTAGGTAACACACTGTATCCTTCCGAACAACTGAACTTCCTCCTCCAGATGAAGAAGGGTGATGTCTACAACCAAAAGTTACTTGAAGAGCGTACAATGACCGATGACGATGCCATCGGTAACCTTTACTACAACAACGGTTATCTGTTCTACAGCCTCGAACCGGTGGAAGTAAACATCGTGGGCGACTCCATCGACCTGGAAATGCGTATCTACGAAGGTCGCCAGGCTACCATCAATAAAGTCAGCATCAACGGTAACGACCGTTTGTATGAAAACGTAGTACGCCGTGAACTCCGTACCCGTCCGGGCGAACTCTTCAGCCGTGAAGACCTGATGCGTTCCATGCGTGAAATCCAGCAGATGGGACACTTCGACCCCGAACAAATCCAGCCCGACATCCAGCCGAGACCGGAAGACGGCACGGTAGACATCGGTTATGACCTTGTATCCAAAGCCAACGACCAGGTAGAGTTCTCCGCCGGTTGGGGACAAACGGGTATTATCGGTAAGTTAAGTCTGAAGTTCACCAACTTCTCTCTGTCCAACCTGCTGCATCCGGGTGAGAACTACCGCGGTATCCTCCCGCAAGGCGATGGTCAGACATTGACCATCAGCGGCCAGACCAATGCCAAATACTATCAGTCATACAGCGTTTCATTCTACGACCCGTGGTTTGGCGGTAAACGCCCGAATGCATTCTCCGTATCGGCTTTCTATTCCCGCCAGACCGACATCAGTAGCCGTTATTACAATTCAGCCTACATGAACAGCTATTACAACAGCTATTATAGCGGTATGTATGGCTACGGTATGTACAACTACGGCAATTACAACAACTACGAGAATTATTACGACCCGGACAAATCTATCCAGATGTATGGTCTTGCAGTGATGTTCGGTAAGCGTTTGAAGTGGCCGGATGACTACTTCCAGTTCACAGCCGAGTTGTCTTACCAACGCTATGTTCTGAGTGACTGGCAGTACTTCCCGGTTACCAACGGTAAGTGTAATAACCTCAGCCTCAACCTGACCTTGTCCCGTAGCTCTATCGACAACCCGATTTATCCGCGCCAAGGTTCCGAGTTCTCGTTGTCTGCACAAATCACACCGCCTTTCTCTCTGTTCGACGGTACCGATTACAGCAAGTACAGCACCAGCAACCAGGAAGACATGAACAAGATGCACAAGTGGATTGAATACCACAAGTGGAAATTCAAATCCAAAATCTATATCCCGTTGATGGACCCGATTACCGTCAAACGTACTCCGGTATTGATGGGACGTGTAGAATTCGGTTTGCTGGGACATTACAACAAATACAAGAAGTCTCCGTTCGAAACGTTTGACGTGGGTGGTGACGGTATGACCGGCTACTCCAGCTATGCTACAGAAAGCATCGCCCTCCGTGGTTATGAGAACAGCTCATTGACTCCATACGGCTCTGAAGGTTATGCCTATACACGTCTCGGACTGGAATTAAGATATCCTTTGATGCTCGAAACAAGTACCAGTATTTATGCGTTAACGTTTGTGGAAGCCGGTAATGCATGGCATGATGTCAATAAGTTCAACCCATTCGAATTGAAGCGTTCAGCCGGTGTCGGTGTCCGCATCTTCCTCCCGATGATCGGTATGATGGGTATCGACTGGGCTTACGGTTTCGACAAAATAATGGGTTCCTCGCAATATGGCGGTAGCCAGTTCCACTTCATCCTGGGACAGGAATTCTAAGCAATGGACAATTGATAATTGACAATTAATGCAGTATCGTTATGAAGAAGAGTTTATTGATCCTTTTTACGCTGTTTGCAGTAAGCATAACAGCCGGTGCACAGAAGTTCGCCTTGATTGACATGGAATATATCCTGGAAAATATTCCTGCTTACGAACGTGCCAATGAACAACTGGAGCAATCCTCCAGACAATGGCAGAGTGAGGTCGAAAAGATTTCCGAAGAAGCCAAGACTCTGTACAAGAACTATCAGTCTCAGATTGCTTCCCTTTCTGAAACACAGAGAGGTAAAAAGGAAGAAGAGATTGTCGCTAAAGAGAAATCAGCAGCCGAACTGCGCCGCAAATACTTCGGTCCGGAAGGCGAACTGTATAAAAAACGTGAAAGTCTGATGCAACCCATTCAAGACGAAATATACAATGCTGTAAAGGAAATTGCTACACAAAACGGATATGCAGCAGTTGTAGACCGCGCTTCCGCATCAAGTATCATTTTTGCCTCACCGAGTATTGACGTCAGCAATGAGGTACTTGCAAAACTGGGATATTCAAATTAATTTCATACATTTGTTTCAGAATATAGACTGCATTCTGGATTAAAAATAAGCGAGCTTATTTTGTATTGCGTTCAGTTTGCGCTATATTTGTCCCCGACGAATAATCATTCAAATAAATAATAAACATTATGCTTAAAAAAATCGCACTACTCGTAGTTATGTTCGCCCTCCCGCTGGGAGCTATGGCGCAAGCTAAATTCGCTCACATGAATTCTCAGGAAGTAATCACTGTTATGCCTGAATTTACCAAAGCTCAAGCTGACCTTGATGCTATGTCTAAGAAATATCAGGATGAAATGCAGCGCACTAACGAAGAATTCCAAAAGAAGTATCAGGAATATCTTGTTCAACAAGATTCTTTGCCCAAAAACATCGCTGAAAGACGCCAGAAAGAATTAAACGATATGGCCCAACGCCAAGAACAATTCCAACAAGAAGCTTATCAAAGTATGCAGAAAGCACAGCAGGATGCTATGGCTCCTATCTATAAGAAACTGGACGAAGCTATCCAAGCTGTCGGCAAAACTGAAGGTGTTGTCTACATTTTCGACTTGGCCCGTACCCCGATACCATTCGTAGGAGCACAGAGCGTTGATGTAACTGCCAAAGTTAAAACGCAATTGGGCATTAAATAATAGAATTATCTATGATAGAGCAAGCGCGGATAGTTTTATCCGCGCTTATTTTTTATACATTACTGAGAAATTTGCATTATCTTTGCATGGTACATAGTCTTTAGAAAGCATGAAACAGACATTACCTTCTGCAGCCGGTCCCATCGGAATATTCGATTCCGGATATGGCGGACTGACCATCCTGAGCAAGATACGGGAAGCCCTTCCCCAATATGATTACATTTATCTGGGCGACAACGCGCGCGCGCCTTACGGAACCCGCTCGTTCGAGATTGTCTATGAGTTCACCTTGCAGGCAGTCACCAAACTGTTCGAGATGGGTTGTCACCTCGTCATTCTGGCATGCAATACAGCTTCGGCAAAAGCTCTGCGCAACATACAAATGAATGATTTGCCTCGCCTCGACCCTATGCGCCGTGTGTTGGGAGTAATTCGCCCAACCGTAGAATGCATAGGGAACATTACCCAAAGCCGCCATGTGGGAGTGCTTGCCACGGCAGGAACCATCAAGTCTGAATCCTATCCGCTGGAAGTGCATAAACTCTTCCCCGACATCAAAGTGAGCGGTGAAGCCTGCCCTCTATGGGTATCCCTCGTAGAAAACAATGAGGCACAAGGTGAGGGTACTGACTACTTCATACGCAAAAACATCGGCAACCTGCTGGCCAAAGACACGCAGATAGACACCGTCATTCTGGGCTGCACGCACTTCCCGTTGCTGCTGCCCAAGATACAGCAATACATGCCCGACGGCATCACGACCGTCACCCAGGGGGAACTGGTAGCAGACAGCCTGAAAGACTATCTTCACCGCCATCCGGAAATGGACAAAAAATGTACCAAAGGTGGAAGATGCGTCTACCGCACCACGGAATCGGAGGAGAAATTCACAGAATCGGCTTCTACTTTCCTGAATGAATCGATAAGAGTTGAGAGGATTGAACTATAAATTCGTCAGCATTAAACATTAAAACAAAAACATTTGTTATATTTGTAAGACAGAAACCTCTAAATTCATACCATCATGAAAGAAGAAGACAAAAGCAAACTCGTTGAGGTGTTCACCGGTTCACCGTGGGAAGCAGAACTCGTAAAGAGCCTGCTGGGAAATAGTGATATTGAAGCTGTAACAAAAGACGGAATGGTAGTAAACGTTGTACTGCCTGCCACTGCGGTAGATGTTTCCGTTCTCGTCAATGAGAAGGACTACGAAGCCGCCATGGAAGTAGTCCGTGAATACGAAAAGAGAGAAAATGGAGATTGATTTCAATAGAATTGCTGTCAAGGTAGGCAGCAATGTTTTAACACGTCGTGACGGCACTCTCGACGTCACCCGCATGTCCGCTTTGGTGGACCAGATAGCCGAGCTGCACAAGGCCGGCATAGAAATAATACTTGTTTCTTCCGGAGCCGTTGCTTCGGGACGTAGTGAAGTGCGCCCCACCAAGAAGTTGGACAGCGTAGACCAGCGCCAGCTCTTTTCCGCTGTAGGGCAGGCCAAACTCATCAACCGCTACTACGAGCTGTTCCGGGAGCATGGCATCCCCGTGGGACAAGTGCTCACAATGAAAGAGAACTTTTCCACCCGCCGCCATTACCTCAACCAGAAAAACTGTATGACCGTAATGCTGGAGAACGGCGTCATTCCTATTGTCAATGAGAACGACACCATCTCCGTGAGCGAACTGATGTTCACCGACAACGATGAACTGTCCGGCCTGATAGCCTCCATGATGGATGCCCAGGCACTAATCATTCTCAGCAATATAGACGGCATCTACAACGGTTCACCCGCCGACCCGGAGTCTCAAGTCATCCGTGAAATAGAACAAGGCAAAGACCTCTCCTCCTACATACAAACTTCCAAGTCCAGCTTCGGACGCGGCGGCATGCTGACAAAAACCAACATTGCCCGCAAAGTGGCGGATGAGGGCATCACAGTAATCATAGCCAACGGGAAGCGGGACAACATCCTCGTGAAAATAATGAATAATGAAGAATTAAACTATACCCGTTTCATTCCGTCTCCGGAACCGGTATCGAGCATCAAGAAATGGATTGCGCACAGCGAAGGGTTTGCCAAAGGCGAACTGCACATCAATCATTGTGCCACCGAACTGCTCTTCTCGGACAAAGCAGTAAGCATCCTACCGGTAGGCATCACTGACGTTATAGGCGAGTTCGAGAAGGACGACATCGTACGGATTATCGACTTCGGCGGTAAACCCATCGGTGTGGGAAAAGCCAACTGTGACTCCAGCCAGGCACGGGAAACAATGGGAAAACATGGAAAGAAACCCGTAGTGCACTACGACTACCTATATATAGAATAGGACACAGACGGATACTATCCACGATATTCATACTTGCATATTTATCACTCTATACTCAGTAAGAAAATGAACTTAAACAAAACTTTTGTCGCCGTACAAGATGCCAGCCGTAACATGCTAGCGTTGAGCGACAAAGAAATCAACCAAATATTACTGGCTGTTGCAGACGCTGCCATAAACAAAACAGACTTCATTCTGAGTGAAAACCAGAAGGATTTGGAGCGTATGCCTTCTACCGACCCTAAATACGACCGCCTGAAACTGACAAAAAGCCGTTTGCAGGACATCGCTGCGGACATCCGCAACGTAGCCGCCCTCCCTTCTCCTTTGGGAAAAGTCCTTAAAGAGAACGTATTACCCAACGGATTGAAGATAAAAAGGGTCAGTGTACCTTTCGGTGTCATAGGCATTATCTACGAAGCCCGTCCCAACGTCAGTTTCGATGTATTCTCACTCTGCCTTAAAAGCGGCAATGCCTGTATTCTGAAAGGCGGAAGCGATGCAGACTATTCCAACCGTGCCATAATCAGCGTGATACACGAGGTACTGGAGCATTTCAACGTAGATACACATATCGTGGAACTGCTTCCTGCCGACAGAGAGGCGACTGCCGAACTACTGCATGCCAACGATTATGTAGATTTGATAATTCCGCGCGGCAGCAGCAGCCTGATAAACTTCGTACGCCAGAATGCCACAGTACCGGTTATAGAGACAGGTGCCGGCGTATGCCATACGTTCTTCGACCGCTATGGCGATATAAGCATAGGTCCATCTATCATTGCCAATGCAAAGACACGCCGGGTCAGTGTATGCAACGCTTTGGATTGCCTGATTATCGAAGCCGACAGCCTGGCTAATTTGCCCGACCTATGCCTGCCGCTGCAATCAAGCAATGTAGAGATATTTGCCGATGAACCCGCCTACCACAGTCTGCGTGACAAATATCCCGTCGAGCTGTTGAGACTTGCCACTGAAGACTGCTACGGCAGAGAGTTCCTGGACTACAAGATGGCCATTAAAACCGTGAATTCTTTCCAGGAAGCATTGGCACATATCCGGAAGTACGGTTCCAAACATAGCGAATGCATCATTACGGACGACAAGACACGTGCCGAATGGTTCTGCCGGGAGGTGGACGCCGCTTGCGTATACGTCAATGCACCGACCTCTTTCACCGACGGCGCACAATTCGGACTCGGTGCCGAGATTGGCATCAGCACCCAGAAGCTACACGCCCGCGGTCCGATGGCTCTGGAAGAAATCACCACATACAAATGGATTGTCGAAGGTTCCGGACAGACCAGACCTTGACAGCCGAATAACAAAGATATAGATACACTAAAAAGACTGTAAATATGAAGAACTTTACTTGCGTGCAGGACATCGGTAACCTGAAGTCTGCACTGGACGAAGCATTCGAGATTAAAAAAGACCGTTTCAAATATGTGGAACTGGGACGTAACAAAACGCTGATGATGATTTTCTTCAACTCCAGCCTGCGTACCCGCCTCAGTACACAGAAGGCTGCATTGAATCTGGGCATGAACGTAATTGTACTGGACATCAACCAGGGAGCCTGGAAACTGGAGACAGAGCGTGGTGTCATCATGGACGGTGACAAACCGGAACACTTACTGGAAGCCATTCCCGTGATGGGCTGCTATTGCGACGTCATCGGCGTACGTTCTTTTGCACGCTTCGAAAATAAGGAAGACGATTACAACGAAGTGATACTGGAGCAGTTCATCAAGCATTCCGGCCGGCCGGTATTCTCCATGGAGGCTGCCACACGCCATCCGCTGCAGAGTTTTGCCGACTTGATAACCATTGAGGAATATAAGAAGACGGCACGCCCCAAAGTAGTGATGACATGGGCTCCACATCCGCGTCCATTGCCCCAGGCTGTCCCCAACTCCTTTGCCGAATGGATGAATGCAACTGATTATGACTTTGTGATTACACATCCCGAAGGTTATGAACTCGACCCCAAGTTCGTAGGAAATGCCCGCGTAGAATATGACCAGATGAAAGCTTTTGAAGGAGCCGATTTTGTCTATGCCAAGAACTGGGCGGCCTATACAGGCGACAACTACGGACAAATATTGAGCAAAGACCGCACCTGGACAGTAGGCGAGCGCCAGATGGCCGTTACCAACAATGCCTACTTCATGCACTGCCTGCCGGTTCGACGCAACATGATTGTGACGGATGATGTGATAGAAAGCCCGCAGTCCATCGTAATCCCCGAAGCGGCCAACCGGGAGATTTCAGCAACAGTGGTGCTGAAGAGACTGCTTGAAAGCCTCTAACCAGAGGACAAGACTACTTTATTCTTTTTAGGCGCGGATTACGCGGAAAACGCGGATTCTTTTCTTAAATTTTTCCGTGAAATCCGCGTAATCCTCGCCTAAAAAGAAATTATAGCAAATGCATTTCAGCTACACCGCTATTACTTTTCCACTTCTTTGTCCGCTTCTTCCCAACCGATGAAACCTTTGTCAAGGTCATAGATTATATATCCTTTTTTGCTCAGTATGGCAGCGGCCTTTTTACTACGCTTACCACTACGACAATATACTGCAACCGGTTTGTCCTTCTGCAGAGTGGAGTCGGCCATCGTTTCAAACGACTCATCCAATACATTGATATTGATACTGTGGGGCACGTGTCCTTCCGAGTATTCGGCAACAGTACGCACATCCAGAAGCTGCACCTCCGGATTGGCTATCAATGTGGAAAAGTCATCTACCGAAACAGACTTGAACTGTCCCTCCTTCTGCTGGCAGGAAAAGAGGGTGGTAAAAACGAGGCAAAAACCCGCGAACAATGTCTTCATCGAATATTTCATTTTAGTCAGGGTTATAAACAAAATCGTAAGTCTTGATGTCACCGGAATAAGTGTGCACACTGAAATGAACCATAACCTTCTGTATACCCTCTGCCGCATACTGCCGCAAAGGTACGGAAGCGTAGGCACGCCTGGTATAAGACACCACCTCCTCCTTTGCGTCATGATACAGCGTCAGATATACTTCACTACACCCGGTAGCAGTATCCACAATCACTTCATCCTCAATAAAATGGAACTTATGTTCACCATTCTCCTTGACTATCAGTGTCATATTGAGATAGTCGAGTCCCATCCAGATACCCAGTACATCAGTAGGGTCTGTCTTGACGCCCTCCTCGAACTTGTCGACCGTTTGGGGAACGACAGAAAGAACACCGCTCAAGGCATACAGCACCGCACCGGCAGTTCCATCGGCAGTTACCTCCGAAGCATAATTACTGATGACACGTACCGAGGCGTTTGCCTCTATGTTCGTCTTTGTCTTGTCCTCCACTACCGGCAAGGTTTCCCCTTCATCCGTCACAACAGACCGCAGATAGCCGTCAGCCCCCGAAAAGGCAGTCAAGAATTCCAGCTTCACGGAAGGATAATGATAATCATCATCGCCACAACCAGCCAACAGACAGGCCAATAAAGGCAAAAGCCACCAATCACAGTACTTCTTCATGTATTCATTCTTTTATAGCCGCCAGATAATTCTTCAACGGGTTGGCATACATCAGCAGCATTTTTCCGCGCAGAAAGTCCACGTCCTTATTAGGAATGGAGATACGCTCCAACTGTTGTTCTATATAGGCCGTGAAGCGCTGCTTATCCTCGGCAGTGTAATGGTCGGAAAAATCCTCCTTCCCCTCGAGAAGGTCGTGTGCCACATAATTATTGGGATACATCCGGTAGCTGGCATGAATGCGTTTGTCTATCAGTGCAGACATGCGTGCAAAGAGTTCGGGCTTCGGAAGTGAACGGTCCATCTTCGCCAATTCATCATTCATGCAGGCACCCGTCTGGAAATGTACCCGCCCTTTATAGCCGAACAGTCCGGTCTGCATATTCAGCAAGTCGTCAGCCGTCGTTTTCTTATAGCCTTCAATGTCCCGTTTCAGTTGGAACTCCTGCGCTTTCAGGAAGTCGCAAGGGTCGTATTCATAGGAAATGGCAAGCGGAGCTATATTCATTTCCATTAAGCGGTCAATGACATCGCCTTCACCGCCTATTGCCAGCATCTTCAGCACACTGTCCTGCGTGCGGTCGTTGGAATCCTTGGCACGCCCTTCACGTTGTGCAATCCAGATAGACTGTTTCTTCTCACTGATGGTATAATGCATATAGCGGGACATGCGTGCGGAAGCCTCCAGCATCTGGCGCATGGTCAACGCACGCAGCACGATGAAGGACTTGTTGACACGCACGAATTTCTTAATCCACGGATAGACAAGCAGGTTGTCGCCAATGGCTATCTCTACCGTATCCATACCCTGGTCTACCAAAAGAATGGACAAGAAACCGGAATCGAGAATAATGTCGCGATGATTGGAGATATAGGTATACGCCGCCGACTTGTCTGCCGGCAACGCGGTATGGTCCAAAGTCAATCCATCCGTAGCCTCCTTCGCCAATTTCCACAGAAGCCCATAGCAGAAGGTCTTCTGAAATTCCAGCTTGGTTTTACACGCGCGCATTTTCTGCGACCAGACTTCAAAAGGTACACCAGGCATCACAGTATCCACTGCCTGCCGGAACGCCGCATCGGCAATCAGTTCCTCATAGACTTGAGGAAGTTCCTCATCATGATAAGGACGGATTTCATCAAATTCCACGTTCGCATTCATAATGAATAATGATTAATCCTTAAACTTGTTTTCTATAATATCTGTCATTACATCCTTCATCTCCATTCCGGCAGCACGAACCTGCTGGGGAATAAAGCTGGTGGCAGTCATTCCGGGGGTGGTATTCACCTCCAGCAGATTGATTTTTTCCCCTTCGGTAATGATATAGTCCACACGGATAATGCCGTAGGCCCCGAGTATATCATAAATGGCAGAAGTCAGCGTCTGCACCCGGCGGGTCAAATCGTCCGAGATGCGGGCGGGAGTAATCTCGTCAGACGCACCATTATACTTAGCTTCATAATCGAAGTACTCGTTGTGGCTCACCACCTCCGTAATGGGGAACACTACGGACTTGTCTTTTGTTTTGTAACAGCCGCAGGTAATCTCGGTTCCGTCCATAAAGGCCTCCACCAGTACTTCCTGCGCTTCCGCAAATGCCTTGGCTATGGCAGGTTGTATCTGCTCTTTCGCCGTCACCTTGGTCACGCCGAAGCTGGAACCTCCCAAGCTGGGCTTAATGAAGCAAGGCAGACCGATTTTCTCCATCACATCTTCATCCGTTACCGACTGTCCGCCGCGCAGCAACAACGATTCGGCAATGCGCACACCGAAACCTTTCAGATACTGGTTGCAGGCAAACTTATCGTACGTGAGCGACGCTGCCAGTACTCCGCAACACGAATAAGGGATGTGGAGCATATCAAAATAGCCCTGCAGACGGCCGTCCTCACCCGGAGTTCCGTGGATGGTGATATAGGCAAAGTCGAATGTCACTTTCTCGCCATCCAGCACGAAGCTGAAGTCATTGCGGTCTACCGGAGTCTTAGCGCCGTCGGGCAGCTGTACATGCCAGTCCAGTCCGTGCATTTCTACAATATATAAGGTATACTTCTCCTTGTCGATGAAGGAGTAAATCCCCTGTGCACTACGCAGGGAGACGTGGAATTCGGAGGTATCTCCTCCGGCTACAATAGCAATCGTGCGTTTCATTCTAATTCTCTGTTACTGATATAGCCTCTCCATTTGTCTATCAGCCGGGTCATGTCATCGGGCAATTCCGAAGTGAAGTACATTTCTTCTCCGGTGACGGGATGCACAAACCCCAGCGTCATGGCATGCAATGCCTGCCGCGGACAAGTGTCGAAGCAGTTGTTTACAAATTGTTTGTATTTAGCGAAGTGGGTTCCTTTCAGGATTTCGTGTCCACCGTAACGTTCGTCGTTGAAAAGTATGTGTCCGATGTGCTTCATGTGCACACGGATTTGATGGGTGCGTCCCGTTTCAAGGATACATTCCACCAGTGTGACGTATCCCAAACGTTCGAGCACCCGGTAATGGGTGACGGCATGCTTTCCCTGGTCGTCGGGGAGGACGGTCATCTGCATGCGGTCTCTGGGATTACGACCGATATTGCCGACAACGGTCCCTTCATCCTGCTCTACATTTCCCCAGACCAGCGCCCGGTAACGGCGTTTTGTCGTCTTGTTGAAGAACTGGTTGCCGAGATTCGTCTTGGCATCCGGAGTCTTGGCTATCACCAGCAGGCCGGAGGTGTCCTTGTCGATGCGGTGCACCAGTCCCACATGCGGGTCATTGGCATCATAATCGGGATTATCCTTCATATGCCAGGCTATGGCGTTGACAAGCGTACCGTGATAGTTGCCATGACCGGGGTGCACCACCAGACCGGCAGGTTTGTTCACTACCATCAGATACTTGTCCTCATATACTATATCAAGGGGGATGTCTTCGGGGATGACTTCATTCTCATAGCGTGGACGGTCCATCATCACAGTGATTACATCCATCGGCTTCACCTTATAGCTACTTTTCACAGCCTTGCCGTTCGCCATCACGAAGCCTGCATCGGCAGCCTTCTGGATGCGATTGCGCGAGGAGTTCGTCAAGCGGTCGAACAGATACTTGTCCACCCGCATCATCTCCTGCCCCTTGTCCACCACCACACGGAAGTGTTCATAGAGTTGCGCCTCGTCACCCACCGGCTCTACGTCGTCCAGCTCATCATTATCTATATCATCCGGCAATTCTTCTATCATCACGGCATTTACAATTTGACTATTTACAATTTACGATTGGAGTCAGATGTTTATCAGAACCAGGACTCATCTGCCGCGGAGTCTTCGGACAACACGGGTTCAACGGTACTTCCCACAGAATCCACTCCCAGGGAGTCTGCCTGCAAGGCGCCTCCATCTCCCACCATCAGCGTCAGCACTGCACCGGCGGGCACTTTCTCGCCGATGGAAAGCTGACGGCCCTTATACTTCACGCCATACACCCAGTCCTTCTCTCCCGGAATATACTGTATCTCGGCCAGCTTGAAGCCCGAAGCCAGAATACGCGCTTCCGCCTGCCGCAACGAACTGTTGTCCGCCACATCGGGTACTATGTGCAGAGGGACTTCAATCGTATTGATTGTAAGATAGATGGTACGTCCTTCCTTTACCTTTTGTCCAGCTGCCGGATTATATTCGAGGATGCAGCCGGCAGGAAGAGTCTTGACATAACTGGAATCCGAAACGATGCAGACCAAGCCGCGGTTACGGAACATTTTCTCGGCTTCCTCCACTCCCATGCCCTTCACATCGGGCACTATCACAGCCTCGCCGTGGCGGGTATATATATCCAGTCCTTTCAGCACTCCGAACAGCAATCCCACTACCACAACGGCCATCGCAAGTATGTTCGCCCAGAAGAACCGGTTCTGCCGGAAAGAGAAAAAATCTTTTATTGTCATAATCGATAATGCATTATTTGGGACAAAGATACAATTTTCACCACATAGTACACGGAGTTGGCAATAGTTTTTTCCGGAGAACCGGGCACAATACATAAGAAAAGCTGCAAAAGACCAGAATCAGTCTTTTGCAGCTCCCTTATTTCTTTAATACGAACGAGAACGGCCTATTATGCCTTTACTCCGTTGTATTCGTCAGAAACAGTCAGTTTCTTTCTGCCTTTAGCACGACGTGCTGCCAATACTCTGCGGCCGTTTGCTGTAGCCATTCTCTCACGGAAACCGTGTTTGTTCTTTCTCTTTCTGTTCGAGGGTTGAAATGTTCTTTTCATTACTGTATCTTGTTTTATGTTATTATTCTCACGAATTCGGGCTGCAAAAATAGGTACTTTTTTCAAATAAACCAAGAGATAACTCATTTTCTCTCAAAAGTTTTTGTGTTTTTTACCGAATTCCATTACTTTTGCACCCGCAAACCAGCACTAAAGAAGTAAATACCAATATAATAATATTAAAGACTATAAGTATGATTAATGCCCAAGACATTAAAATCGGAACTTGCATCCGCATGGACGGCAAGCTGTATTTCTGCATCGACTTCCTGCATGTAAAGCCGGGAAAAGGTAATACCTTCATGCGTACCAAGCTGAAAGACGTGGTGAACGGCTACGTTCTGGAACGTCGTTTCAACATCGGTGAGAAACTGGAAGACGTGCGTGTAGAACGTCGTCCCCACCAATACCTCTATCATGACGGTGACAACTACCAATTCATGAACCAGGAGACTTTTGACCAAATTCCCATCGCCCACGACCTCATCAACGGTGTTGACTTCTTGCTCGAAGGAATGATAGTAGACGTGGTATCAGACGCTTCCACAGAAACCGTGCTCTATGCCGACGTGCCCATCAAGGTTCAGCAGAAGATTACCTATACGGAACCGGGACTGAAAGGCGACACAGCCACCAACACGCTGAAGCCCGCCACAGTAGAATCCGGCGCCACAGTCCGCGTCCCCTTGTTCATCAACGAAGGCGAGACTATCGAAATCGATACGCGCGACGGTTCTTACGTAAGCCGCGTAAAAGCATAAGCCCTTTTGGAAATCAGGCAAATGCCCTTTTCATATCATCCCCGGTGCTCCACTTGGCATCCGGGGATTTTTCTTTCCATTTATTCATCTACAAAGCTTAAATGATATATCTTTGCGGAGACAACCAAAACATAAAGCCATACCCATGAGATACTCCGTCATCATCCCCGTATACAACCGCCCCGATGAGGTGGATGAACTGCTGCAAAGCCTGACGCAGCAAAGTTTCAAGGATTTTGAAGTGATTGTGGTGGAGGACGGCTCCTCCATCCCCTGCAAGCCGGTCACAGAGAAGTATCAGGAACTATTGGACGTACATTACTATGACAAGCCCAACTCCGGCCCCGGGCAGACCCGTAACTACGGGGTGGAACGAAGCAAGGGCGAATACCTGATAATACTGGATTCGGACTGCATCCTGCCCGAAGGTTATTTCCTTGCTGTGGAAGAAGAGCTGCAGCACGAAGCCGCCGATGCCTTCGGAGGCCCCGACCGCGCGCACGAATCATTCACAAACATACAGAAAGCCATCAACTACTCCATGACCTCCTTCTTCACCACCGGCGGTATCCGTGGGGGGAAGAAGAAGATGGACAAGTTCTATCCGCGCAGCTTCAACATGGGTGTGCGGCAGGAAGTGTACCAAGCCCTGGGCGGATTCTCGCGGATGCGCTTCGGGGAGGACATCGACTTCAGCATCCGAATCTTCAAGGGAGGATATACATGCCGGCTGTTCCCCGGTGCCTGGGTATACCACAAGCGACGGACAGACTTCCGGAAATTCTTCAAGCAGGTACACAATTCCGGGATTGCCCGCATCAATCTGTACAAGAAGTATCCGGAATCGCTGAAGCTCGTCCACCTGCTGCCGGCTGCATTTACCCTGGGAGTGGCCATATTCCTGCTGGGAACGCCCTTCTGCCCGTACAGCCTGCTGCCCATCGCTCTTTATGCGCTTCTGGTATACATGGACTCCACTATCCGGAACCGTAGCCTCAGCATCGGGCTCTACTCCGTCGCCGCCTCCTTCATCCAGCTCATCGGATACGGGACGGGGTTCCTGCGCGCCTGGTGGAACCGCTGTATACTTGGCAAGGACGAGTTCGAGGCGTTCAAAAAGAACTTTTACAAATAAGGAGGATTAGGGGTTAAGGATTAGGGATGATATGGAGAAACTGAATATCAACCAGTGGGCTGCAGAGGACCGCCCGCGGGAAAAGATGATGCAGAAAGGGGCGGAAGCCTTGAGCGATGCCGAACTGCTAGCCATCCTCATCGGCTCCGGCAATACGGAAGAAACCGCCGTGACACTGATGCAGCGCATACTCGCCGCCTGCGGCAACGACCTCAACCGCCTGGGCAAATGGGAGGTGCGGGATTTCTCCCGATTCAAAGGCATGGGCCCCGCCAAAAGCATCACCGTCATGGCATCCCTGGAACTGGGCAAACGCCGCAAGCTGCAGGAACGCTCCGGACGTACCGCCATCCGCTCTTCCGCCGACATCTACGAGCTGTTCCATCCCCTGCTCTGCGACCTTGCCACAGAAGAATTCTGGGTACTGCTTATGAACCACGCCGCCAAAGTGATAGACAAGGTACGCATCAGCCGCGGCGGCATCGACCAGACTACCGCCGACGTGCGCAGCATCCTGCGCGAAGCCCTGCTGCAACGCGCCACACAGATAGCCCTCATCCACAACCATCCCTCCGGCAACCCGCACCCCAGTAACGACGACCAGCGGCTGACGGAACTCGTGAGGAAAGCCGCCCAAACCATGAACATACACCTGACCGACCACGTCATCGTCACGGACGGAAGCCATTACAGCTTCAACGACGAAGGATTGCTATAAATAATCCAAGTTACGGACATACTATACGAAAGACAAAAGCGGTCATAACACTAACTATCAGCACATTGTATTTACCTGCTATTTACCAGCTAATGTAAAAGCCGTTACCGCGATATGTAAAAGCCGTTACCCTATATTGTAACGCCCTTTACCCCATATTGTAAAGACCTTTACCGCCTATTGTAAAAGGAGTTTCCCCAGGGGTAAAGGGAGTTCCCCCAGAGGGTGAAGCGTGTTTCCCCACCGTCAAACTGTCTTTTCCTGATTTAGCTAGACGCTTTTTCTTTTTATAACCGATATCAGTAGACGGT
>NZ_QTMD01000046.1:0-22537 GCF_003602995.1 Bacteroides sp. AF25-38AC
TCTACTGATATCGGTTATAAAAAGAAAAAGCGTCTAGCTAAATCAGGAAAAGACATTACACTATGGTGTAACGACCGTTACAATATGGAGTAACGGCCGTTACACCCTATGGTAAACTGCTTTACATTAGAAGGTAAACAAGCGGTAAATACAATACGCTGATTTAAAGGGAAGTATTCAGTATAAGACTATGGCAGTATTTCACCTTCCGCTGTCACCTTTACGTAGATTTCCCTTTCCCCCTGCTCCATCTCTACCAAAAAGTAACTGCCATCGGGAGTCTCAATAAAGTCGGCATCATCAATGACATAACCGGGATGGGCAGCCGTAACGGCGTTCTTCACTACATCCTCCAGATGTCTCTTACTGATATCCCAGATAGTATAGGCCCATGCACCCTCAGCGGTGAACATCACATCCTTGCTGATACTTCCGTGCACGATTTCGACTTCCGTCATACCGTTCTTTTCTTTTTCAATATCCACAATGCGGGCATTGGGATATTTCTCTGCTATAAAATCTTTGATGGCAGCGGAAATATCAGAAGGGAGATAATCTTCGGGAGAACCGCCGTTGTGCGCATCGGCCACTTCCTTCACCAGAATGCCGTCCTCCGAATAATAGAGGTCCATTTCCTGATTACCTTTCTCCACTTCGATGATGTAGACAACAGCCATTTTCTTACGTTCCAGCTTGTCTACATCTTCCACCTTCCATACATTATAATAGGTACTACTCTCGTAAGAGCTTCTCACCGGAGCGGGAAGGTCTGCATAACGGAGGTCGGTTTCGGTCATCTGCCATACACCGTCTTTGGTGAACCAGGCCTCCTTTTCGAAATTGTCCTCATGGAAATCAGCCACATAATATGCACCTTTTGTTTCCCATTCTATACGCTGGGCATTGGGATGCTCCTTGGCCAACGCATTACTCAGTTCCGCGGGCACGGAGATTCCGTCGTTGTCGTCATCATCACAGCTTTGCAAGGCAAAGGCAAACACGCCTAACGCCAATAATAAGAAGTACTTTTCCAGTTTCATAGTCATTTCGTTTTTTTACATTATCAATACCAAGTTTGTTCATTTTGTATGGCAAAGATGAAGCCTAAATCTGGAAAGAATCTGGAAGAATACTCATATTTTGCAGAAAACAGCTATCTTTGTGCCACTAAAAGCGTTCATAACAAAAGAGATACATAATAACACAATGGAAAAGAAATTCAAACGTACCACCGTGACCTCGGCATTGCCGTATGCCAACGGCCCGGTTCATATCGGACACCTGGCAGGCGTTTATGTTCCTGCCGACATTTATGTCCGCTACCTGCGACTGAAAAAGGAAGATGTAATCTTCATCGGCGGCTCCGACGAACACGGAGTGCCCATCACCATCCGCGCCAAGAAGGAAGGCATCACCCCGCAAGACGTGGTGGACCGCTATCATACGCTTATAAAGAAGTCTTTCGAAGAGTTCGGCGTTTCCTTCGACGTGTACAGCCGTACTACTTCAAAGACGCATCACGACACGGCTTCCGACTTCTTCCGCAAGCTGTACGATAAGGGAGAATTCATCGAAAAGACCAGCATGCAGTATTACGACGAAGAAGCCAAGACCTTCCTTGCCGACCGCTACATCACCGGCGAGTGCCCCCACTGCCATGCCGAAGGCGCTTACGGCGACCAATGCGAGAAGTGCGGCACCAGCCTCAGCCCCACGGACCTGATTAATCCGAAGAGTGCCATCAGCGGCAGCCAGCCCGTGATGCGTGAGACGAAGCACTGGTATCTGCCGCTGGACAAACACGAGGAATGGCTTCGCCAATGGATTCTGGAAGACCATAAGGAGTGGCGTCCCAATGTTTATGGCCAATGCAAGAGCTGGCTCGACATGGGCTTGCAGCCGCGTGCCGTGAGCCGCGACCTGGATTGGGGTATTCCCGTTCCCGTAGAGGGCGCCGAGGGCAAAGTGCTCTATGTATGGTTCGACGCCCCTATCGGCTACATCAGCAACACCAAAGAGTTGCTGCCCGACACATGGGAGAAATGGTGGAAAGACCCCGAAACGCGTCTGGTACACTTCATCGGAAAAGACAATATCGTGTTCCACTGCATCGTGTTCCCCGCCATGCTGAAGGCAGAGGGTAGCTACATCCTGCCGGACAACGTGCCGAGCAACGAGTTCCTGAACCTGGAGGGCGACAAGATTTCCACTTCACGCAACTGGGCGGTATGGCTGCACGAGTATCTCGTTGACTTCCCCGGCAAGCAGGATGTGCTGCGCTACGTGCTGACCGCCAACGCACCGGAGACAAAAGACAACGACTTCACCTGGAAGGACTTCCAGGCACGTAATAACAACGAGCTGGTTGCCGTTTATGGCAACTTCGTGAACCGCGCCCTGCAACTCACCAAGAAGTACTTCGACAGCGTAGTGCCCGCCGCAGGCGAACTGAACGACTACGACCGCGAGACGCTGAAAGAATTTGCCGACGTCAAGGCAGAAGTGGAGAAGTTGCTGGACGTATTCAAATTCCGCGACGCACAGAAGGAAGCGATGAACCTTGCCCGCATCGGAAACAAATACCTGGCAGACACCGAGCCGTGGAAGCTTGCCAAGACAGACATGGAGCGCGTAGCCACCATTCTCCACATCTCGTTGCAGTTGGTCGCCAACCTTGCCATTGCTTTCGAACCGTTCCTGCCCTTCAGCAGCGAGAAGCTTCGCAAGATGCTGAACATGGACAGCTTTGACTGGGCAGAGCTGGGACACACCGACCTGTTGCCTGCCGGACATCAGCTGGGCACCCCCGAACTGCTGTTCGAAAAGATAGAAGACGACGTCATCCAGGCACAAGTAGACAAGCTGCTTGCCACCAAGAAGGCAAACGAAGCCGCCACCTACAAGGCAAACCCCATCAAGCCGACCATCGCCTTCGAAGACTTTGAAAAGCTGGATATCCGCGTAGGTACAGTGCTTGAATGCGAGGCAGTGCCCAAGATGAAGAAGCTGCTGAAGTTCAAGATTGCCGACGGGCTGGAAAACCGCACCATCGTCAGCGGCATTGCCCAGCACTACAAACCGGAAGAACTGGTAGGCAAGCAAGTGCTGTTCATCGCCAACCTCGCTCCACGCCAATTCAAGAACGGGCTGGTAAGTGAAGGAATGATTCTCTCTGCCGAGAATTATGACGGCTCGCTGGCGGTGACTTCACTGCTGAAAGAGGTGAAGCCGGGCAGCGAGGTGAAATAAAACAGTAACAAGGTAACGAGTTAACAAGGCTACAAGGAGGAAGGAAAAGCCTCGTGGCCTTGTTAACTCGTTACCTTATCAACCAATAAACTATGTCCGATACATCACTCAAAGAAAAAACAGCCAAAGGCCTCTTCTGGGGAGGATTCAGCAACGGCATACAGCAGTTGTTAAATCTGGGATTCGGAATAGTCCTTGCCCGTCTGCTGGATGCTTCGGATTATGGTATGGTAGGGATGCTTACCATCTTCTCCGCCATTGCCGCCGCCTTGCAGGAGGGTGGGTTCATTTCGGCACTGACCAACCGGAAGGAGACTTTGCACAAGGATTACAACGCCGTGTTCTGGTTCAGCCTGATGTGCAGCACTACTATATATATATTACTCTTCTTTGCCGCACCGCTGATTGCCGACTTCTACGATACGCCCGAATTGATACCGCTGTCACGTCTCTCCTTCCTCGGATTCGTCATCTCAAGCATGAGCATCGCACCGAGAGCGTATCTGTTCAAGAATCTCAGAATCAAGGACACTACCGTCATCTCCATTTCGAGTCTGATAGTCTCCGGCATTGTGGGCATCACACTGGCTGTCAACGGATTCGCCTATTGGGGTATTGCATTGCAAAGTATCTCATTCGTCACCGTGATGACGATTCTTAACTTCTACTTCTCGCGTTGGAGACCCCGCTTCCGGTTCGACTTTACACCCATTAAGGAGATGATAGGGTTCAGCAGTAAGATAATCATTACGAATATCTTCACCATAATCAATAACAATTTGTTTTCCGTCTTGTTGGGTAAGTTCTATTCGGAACGGGAAGTGGGTAACTTTACGCAGGCAAACAAGTGGAACGGCATGGGACATACCACGATTACGGGCATGATAAACGGCATTGCACAACCCGTCTTTACCCGGGTTGCCGACGACAAGGCACGGCAACTTGCCGTATTCAGAAAGCTGCTGCGCTTCACCGCCTTTATCTCTTTCCCCGCCATGCTGGGATTGAGCTTGGTATCGAAAGAACTGATTATAATCACTATCACGGAGAAGTGGCTGCCCAGTGCCGATATCTTGCAACTGTTATGTATTTGGGGAGCATTTATTCCCGTCATCAATCTGTTCTCCAACCTGCTCATCAGCCGGGGGCATTCTTCTATCTATATGTGGAGCACCATCAGCTTGAGCCTGCTGCAAATAGTAGCTGTATGTGCCATATACCCATACGGGTTGGAGTGGATGCTGCGTATTTTCGTCATTATCAATATCGGCTGGCTGTTTGTATGGTTCCGTTTTGTCAAGAGGGAGATAGGATTAAGACTGCGCGATATGCTGAAAGACATCTCTCCTTATCTCTCCCTATCCATTGTACTCGTAGTGTCAACTCACTATGCCACTCAGCCCATAGAAAACCTATACTTAAATATGGCAGCCAAAATCATTATGGTAGCTGGGCTTTATGCACTGGTTTTGTGGAAACTACAATCTACCATCTTCCGGGAAAGCATTGAATTCCTCTTAAAGAAAAAAAGAGCATGAGCCGCATAGCCTACATCATATCCGCCTACAAGGATGCCCCACACTTGGCACGCCTGGTTGCCGCACTGGATGACCGGGCAGACTTCTACGTGCACATCGACCTCAATGCCGATATACACCCTTTTGAAGAAGCCTTGGGAGACAAGGTTACTTTCGTGCCCCGCCACCGGATAAGCTGGGGAGGATGGGAACAAGTGGAATATCAGAAAGAATTGCTTGCCGCCGTATTGCACAGCGGCATCCCCTATACCCGTGTAGTATGCCTGAGCGGGCAAGACTATCCGTTATGGAACAACAACGCCATCCACCGCTATTTCGAGGAGCATCAAGACACTGAATTCATCGGCGGTTTCAACCTGACACACTGCACCGTGAAACAGCAGTTGCACAAGATAACCCATTACCACCCTTTCCGTGACCTGCCTTGGAAGAGTATATGGTGGAAGAACAAACTCATCGTAGCATCGCGCAAGCTGGCACAGATACTCCCCATCCGGAAAGCCCCTTTTGCACCCTTGGAAGGCAAGCAGGCAGATGTCTATTTCGGTTCCGACTATTGGGCCATCACGTTGCCCTGCGCACGATATGTATATGAAAAGTTGTGCACGGAGGAGAAGCTGGTGAAGTATTTCAGAACCAGCTTTGTACCCAGCGAACTGTGCATACAGACCATCGTATTCAACTCCCCTTTTGCCTCAAAAGGGCTTCTTTTAGAGGGAGAATACCCCGGACTTACCCGTCTCACCCCCTTGCACTACATAGACTACGGCGTATCCATCCGCGTGATGACACTCGAGGACCTGCCGGTATTGCGACAGTCTGGAAAGATGTTCTGCCGGAAAGTGGTAAGCGGGGAGTCCGACACACTGATAGAAAAACTCAAGTCCGATTTCGCAAAAGAAGATTGAAATGGAAAGTGCTCCTTTCAACTATTATCATTATTTTTGCAGACATCAATCAAAAATGGTATCCATGGTGAAGCAATATACCCCAGAAGAACTGACCCAACTACATCAGGTGCTATACGAAATACTGGAAGAGATTGTGCGCATCTGCGACAAACACAATATTCCCTATTTTGTAATCGGCGGAACAGCAATAGGGGCACTCTATGACAAAGCGATTCTTCCTTGGGATGACGACATAGATATAGGTATGAAACGGGAAGACTACAATAAGTTTCTCCAGATAGCCTCCCAAGAACTGAGAGAACCATACTTTCTTTCATGGATACATACCGACCCTCATAGTCCTTATTACTTTGCCAAAGTCAAGAAAAACAACACCTTGTTTGTCGAAGAGATGTTTAAAGATGTACCTATGCATCAGGGAATCTTTGTCGATATATTCCCTTTTGACCGTATTCCAAACAATAAGCTATTAAGGAAGATACAATATGAAGCCGTCAACTTTCTGAAATGCTGCCTGATGGGAAAAGAGGTATGGCTATGGAAACACTTCGGAAAATGTCAAATATCCAACCCTACCAATCGTGGAGCTGTTGCCTGCCTTCTGAACCGGATAGTTGATATGACACTCTCTAAAAAGACAATCTACCGTTTGATGGTGATAATGCAAAGTTGTTTCAACTCATGGAAAACTTTGTATTACAACAATGTGATTACCACTACCGACCATGTTTTGGAGACGAGTCTCAACCATTTACAACCAATCAAATTCGGTCCACTTTATCTGAAAGCACCTGATGGATTGGAAAACTTTCTACGGTACAACTATCCCACTTTACACCGGTATACAGAAGAAGAGCAGGACAAGATAAACAATCATTATCCGGCAGTTCTTTCTTTCAACATACCAAATGACCATATAGCCACCTCCTAATCCAACAAAATTGCCATGAAACCAGCCCTTGTAGATGTATCTGTACTGATTCTTTTCTTCAACCGCCCCAAACTGCTGGCGCAAGTATTCGAACAAGTGAAGAAAGCACGCCCCGCACGACTGTTTCTCTATCAGGACGGCCCGCGCGGCGAGCGTGACATGCCGGGCATAGAAGCTTGTCGCAAAGTAGTGGCAGACATCGACTGGGAATGCGAAGTACACCACAACTACCAAGAGAAGAACTACGGCTGCGACCCATCGGAATACATGGCACAGAAGTGGGCATTCTCCTTGTCGGACAAATGTATCGTGCTTGAGGATGACGACGTGCCTGCCGTCTCTTTCTTCGGCTTCTGCAAGGAACTGCTCGACAAGTATGAGCACGACACACGCATCAGCATGATTGCCGGATTCAACAACGAGGAGATTACACCGGACATCACTTCCGACTACTTCTTCGCCACCACCTTCTCCATCTGGGGATGGGCGAGCTGGCGGCGGGTGACGGACCAATGGGATGAATTCTACACCTTCCTGGACGACAAGGAGAACATGCGGCAACTGAAGAACCTCATCCACACACGGCGCTACCGCAAAGACTTCATCTACATGTGCCAACGCCACCGCGAACACGAGAAAGCCTATTACGAAACCATCTTCCACGCTTCCATGTTGTTCAATTCGGGTCTGAGCATCGTGCCCACCCGCAACATGATAAACAATCTGGGAGCCACTGCCGACTCCACCCACTTTGCCGGCTCCGTGCACACCATGCCGCGCGGTTACCGCCGCATCTTCACCATGAAACGCTACGAAGTGGAGTTTCCACTGAAGCACCCTCGCCACGTCATCGAGAACACAGCCTACAAGGATAGCGTTTACCGCATCATGGCATGGCGGCATCCCTGGATAAAGATTGCACGGTCGTTCGAGGAACTGGCGTTGAACCTACGGTACGGCAACTTCACCATCATATGGCAAACGCTGCAAAAGCGTATCCGGAAATGGACGAAACAAGACCGGCATCTGTAACAAGAAAAAACATTCAAAAAAGAAGAAACGAACAACAGTCATGAGAGTACTACTTATCAATACCTCCGAACGCATCGGCGGCGCAGCCATCGCCGCCAGCCGTCTGATGGAATCACTCAAGAACCACGGCATCAAAGCCAAGCTGCTGGTACGCGACAAGCAGACCGACCAAATCTCCGTTGTGTCACTGGACCATAACTGGCGCATGGTGTGGAAGTTCGTCTGGGAGCGCATCGTCATCTGGAGCGCCAACCGCTTCAACAAAAAGAACATCTTTGCCGTGGACATAGCCAACACGGGGACAGACATCACCTCACTGCCCGAATTCCAGCAGGCAGACGTCATCCATCTGCACTGGATAAACCAAGGGATGCTCTCGCTGAGGAATATCGAGAAGATTCTCGCCTCGGGCAAGCCCGTCGTCTGGACCATGCACGACATGTGGCCCTGCACCGGCATCTGTCACCATGCCCGCGAGTGCACCCGTTACCGGCAGGAATGCCACAACTGCCCCTTCATCCACGGAGGCGGAGGCAAGCGTGACCTTTCCTACCGCATCTTCCGGAAAAAGCAGAATCTATATCGCAACCGTCACATCAACTTCGTCACCTGCAGCCGCTGGCTGGAAGAACGTGCCCGGACAAGCGCCCTCTTCTGCGGACATGCCGTGACGTGCATCCCCAACCCCATCAACACCAACCTCTTCAAGCCCCGCAACCGACAGGAAGCCCGCAGCCGTTGCCTACTGCCGCAAGACAAAAAGCTCATGTTGTTCGGCTCGGTGAAGATTACGGACAAACGGAAAGGCATCGACTACCTGATAGAATCGTGCCGACTGCTGGCTGACAAGCATCCCGAACTCCGGGAACAGTTGGGTGTCGTCGTCTTCGGCAACCAATCGCAACAACTGGAAAACCTGCTTCCATTCAAAGTCTACCCGCTGAACTTCGTCAGCAACGAACACCAACTGGTGAACATCTACAATGCCGTGGACATCTTCGTGACCCCCTCGCTGGAAGAGAACCTGCCGAACACCATCATGGAAGCCATGGCATGCGGCATTCCCTGCGTCGGATTCAACGTGGGCGGCATCCCTGAGATGATAGACCATCTGCACAACGGCTACGTGGCACAATACAAATCCTCGGAAGACTTTGCCAACGGCATCTACTGGACGCTGACCGAACCCGACTACCCCAGCCTCTCGGAACAAGCCTGCCGGAAAGCCATCTCCCACTATTCGGAGAACGTCGTCGCCAAGAAATACATTGACCTTTACAACAAAGTAACCGGAAGAAATGCATAACCACCCCACCCCGAAATTCAGCATCATCACCGTGACCTACAATGCCGAAGCGGTACTGGAGGACACGATTCAAAGCGTTATCTCGCAAACCTACCACCACGTAGAATACATCCTTGTGGACGGTGCGTCCAAAGACGGCACGCTCTCCATCATCGACCGTTACCGCGACCGCATCACCCGCATCGTGAGCGAACCGGACAAGGGACTGTACGACGCCATGAACAAAGGCATCCGCCTTGCCACCGGCGATTACCTCTGCTTCCTCAATGCCGGCGACAGCTTCCACGAGGACGACACCTTGCAGCAGATGGTGCGTTCCATCTCCGGCAACGAACTACCCGACGTGCTGTACGGCGAAACGGAACTGGTGGACAAGGAAGGTCACTTCATCCGCATGCGCCGCCTCGCCGCCCCGGAAGTGCTTACCTGGCGAAGCTTCAAGCAGGGCATGCTGGTCTGCCATCAGGCCTTCTTTGCCAAAGCTTCCCTTGTAGAACCCTACGACCTGCAATACCGCTTCTCCGCCGACTTCGACTGGTGCATCCGGGTGATGAAGAAGGCACGGACCTTGCACAATACCCATCTCACCCTCATCGACTATCTGGAAGAGGGAATGACCACCCAGAACCGGCAAGCATCCCTGCGCGAACGCTTCCGCATCATGGCGCGGCATTACGGACTGATGAGTACCGTAGCCCATCATGCCTGGTTCGTATTACGGGCCGTGATAAAGAAATAGCACAAATTTCGAGGACAAATATACTTTGTTCCCGCAAGACCTATACCTTGCGGGAATCTCCCCTATACCCAGCTCTCTACAGTATAGGAGTGAGTACCCAAAACATCCCCATGTTTTCACCTAAAACATCCGGATGTAATGGGGCAAAACATCCCCATGTTTTGGGGTAAAACATCCGGGTGTTTTGGAGAAAGACATCCGGATGTTCTGCATATTAAGTCCTATACCGTGAGGGGCTAAGTCCTAAGACGTAGGAGATTAAGTCCTAAGGCAAAGGAGGCTGGGTAACTGTAAGCAGCGCCTTCAACTCTTTTACCCCTTCCGAAGCTCCCTTTTGAATGACATGTATCGGACGCATGACGTGCGTGTCCACCGGCTTGGGGTCTATCAGATACACTTCGGCGGCACGGGGCACGTAGTTCAGCAGTCCCGCAGCGGGATAAACGTTCAGGCTGGTGCCGATGATGACGAAGATGTCCGCCTGCTCCACATACCGGATGGCAGTCTCAATCTCCGGCACCGACTCGCCAAACCACACGATGAACGGGCGGAGCTGCGTACCGTCGCCCGCCTTGTCGCCCAACTTTACTTCATATTCCTCCGGCGCCAGTTCCTTGACGAAATGCGGATTATAAGGGTCGCGGCTGGAACAAACCTTCGTCAGTTCCCCATGCAAGTGTATCACGTGCGTACTGCCGGCACGCTCGTGCAGATTATCTACGTTCTGGGTGACGACCGTTACATTGAAATCCCTCTCCAGGTCGGCAACGCCCAGATGCCCGGCATTCGGCACCACATCGAGCAACTGCTTGCGACGTTCGTTATAGAAATTAATGACCAGTTCCGGATTACGTGCATACCCCTCGGGAGTCGCCACCTGCTCCACCGGATATTTGTCCCATAATCCGCCCGCATCACGGAATGTGCTGATGCCGCTCTCGGCGCTCATACCAGCACCCGACAATATGACCAAGTTCTTCATTTTCCGCTCCTTTCCTTTATTAAAGTAAGACAAATATAAGAAGAATGTTCAAGTTGTGATATAAATAAGAAAAATTAAATACTTAAAAGCCTTATCATTCAAATAAAAGACGTACTTTTGCCACTCATAAATTTGCAATAGACTGGAAAAGAAACCAATCCGGTCGTCAACAAAAGAATCTTATGGACAAATTCAGTTATGCTATCGGCCTTGGAATAGGTCAGAATCTTTTAAGCATGGGTGCCAAAGGCATTGCAGTAGATGACTTTGCACAAGCAATCAAAGACGTTTTGGAGGGCAACCAGACGGCAATCAGCCACACAGAAGCCCGTGACATCGTCAACAAGTACTTCGCCGAACTGGAGGAGAAGATGAACGCAGCAAACATAGAAGCCGGCAAAAAGTTCCTGGAAGAGAACAAAAAACGCGAGGGAGTTGTTACGCTTCCCAGCGGACTTCAATACGAAGTTATCACAGAAGGAAACGTCGGTCACTATGCCAAAGCAACCGACCAGGTACAATGCCACTACGAAGGCACACTGATTGACGGAACGCTGTTCGACAGCTCCATCAAGCGCGGCCAGCCTGCCACATTCGGTGTAAACCAAGTGATACCCGGTTGGGTGGAAGCCCTTCAGCTTATGCCCGAAGGTGCCAAGTGGAAACTCTACATCCCCAGCGACCTGGCATACGGAGCGCAGGGTGCCGGCGAGATGATTCCTCCCCACAGCACGCTCGTATTCGAAGTCGAATTACAGAAAATTTTATCTAAATAAACAAACAAGTAAAAGCAAAATGAAAAAAGTAACATTTCTCATGGCTCTTGCAGTAGCTGCCGGCATGGCATCTTGTACTGCTCAAAGTCCGAAAGCTGATTTGAAGACGGACATCGACTCATTATCTTACGCCATCGGTATGGCACGTACAGAAGGTTTGGACCAGTATCTTGCACAACAAGGCATTGACTCAACCCAGATGTCAGAATTCCTGAAAGGTTTCAACGAAGGCGCAGCCAAAATCGATAAGAAAGACGTGGCTTACATGGCCGGTCTGCAAGTAGGCCAGATGGTCAGCAAGCAATGGGTGGAAGGCTTCAACCAACAAATCTTCGGCAACGACTCCACACAGAGCATCAGCCGCGAAAATCTGCTGGCAGGTTTCGTAGCAGGTGTCATCGGCAAGGGTGGTGCTATGGATATGATGAAAGCTCAAGAGTACATGCGTACTCAGATGGATGCCATCAAAGAAAAAGCAACTGCAGAAAAGTATGCTGACAACAAAGCTGCCGGTGAAAAGTTCCTGGCTGAGAACAAGGCTAAAGAAGGTGTAGTAACTACCCCGAGCGGTCTGCAATACAAAATCATCACCAAGGGTAACGGTGCCGTTCCTGCCGACAGCAGCAAGGTGAAAGTAAACTACAAAGGTACGCTGATTGACGGAACAGAATTCGATAGCTCTTACAAGCGCAACGAACCTGCTACTTTCCGTGCCAACCAGGTAATCAAAGGCTGGACAGAGGCCCTCACCATGATGCCCGTCGGCTCTAAGTGGGAACTCTATATCCCCTACGACCTGGCATACGGTTCAAGAGAAACCGGTAGCCAAATCAAGCCGTTCTCTACTTTGATATTCGAAGTGGAACTGCTGGGTATCGAGAAGTAATGTAACAATCCGAAGGGAGGGGCAAAACCCTCTTGTTACTTCTTTTAGGCGCGGATTACGAGGAATAACGCGGATTTGGTAAACTAAATCCGTGAAATCCGCGTAATCCGCGCCTTATCGTTACCCCTCACTTTTATTCATTTTTCCGTCCCTTTTTATAGATAAATTAAAATAAAGTCCTATATTTGCTTACTATTTGATAACAACAAGAACTTTACTTATTTACTATTATGGAAAAAATAGACAATCTTGACCGGCAGATTCTGGAAATCATTTCCCAAAATGCCCGTATCCCTTTCAAGGACGTAGCTGCTGAATGTGGCGTGTCACGTGCTGCCATCCATCAACGTGTACAGCGCCTGATTGACCTTGGCGTTATTGTTGGCTCAGGCTATCATGTAAATCCCAAGTCCCTTGGATACAGAACCTGCACTTACGTAGGAATCAAGCTGGAAAAGGGCTCCATGTATAAGACGGTAGTTGCTGAGCTGGGCAAGATTCCCGAAATCGTAGAATGCCACTTCACCACTGGTCCGTACACCATGCTGACCAAGGTATATGCCCGCGACAACGAGCATCTGATGGATTTGCTGAACAACAAGATGCAGGAGATTCCTGGCGTAACCGCTACCGAGACCTTGATTTCCCTGGAACAGAGCATCAAGAAGGAGATTCCTATTTGCCCCGAGAAATAACGAACAACAATGGATTTCTTGAACGAATATCATCTGTCGGGCCTTGTCATAGGTATCTGCACATTCCTCATCATCGGCTTGTTTCACCCCATAGTTGTGAAAGCCGAATATTATTGGGGCACCAAGTGTTGGTGGATTTTCCTTTTACTCGGCATCGGCGGCATCATTGCCTCCCTTTATACGGAGAACATCATGATAGCCTCCCTTTTGGGCGTCTTTGCATTTTCCTCGTTCTGGACCATCAAGGAGATATTCGAGCAGGAAGAACGAGTGAAAAAAGGCTGGTTTCCCAAGAATCCAAAACGAATTTATAAGTTCTAAGGACAAAGGTTATAAGGAATTTTATCCAAAAGTCTTGCATATTTCAATAGAAAATGCTACTTTTGTCCCCGCTATCCAAGCAAGGATGCATCGGACTTGTAGCTCAGTTGGTTAGAGCAACAGACTCATAATCTGGAGGTCCCTGGTTCAAGCCCAGGCTGGTCCACAAAGAATTGCCTCATAAACAAGTGTTTATGGGGCTTTTTTATTAGGACTTCTTCTCTTTGGATTTTCGAAATACTGACAAGAAACAGGCTGTTTTGCTTCGTTGTTGACCTATTGTTGACCCCAAAATAAGTACCACAAACAGATAATCTCACCACACAGATAAGCAGACTACAAACTATTCAGAATATCTAAAATGAAAGAATTTACTTATGAACAGATAAGAACAAAGGCTCTTAAACAGGGAGTGAAAGATAATAAGGTTCACATTGGATTGTGGGCTAATCTTAATAACTATCTAAAGACAAGGAGAAAAAAGAATGGAAAGGTTACTACCTATTATATTTCATTGCAGAAACTATCTTATTAATTTACTAATATTTAAACTGACATGATAATTCATCTACCAACAGGAAAGAAGTTCCACAACAGAAAGGAAGCCAAGATATATTTTGGCACTGCCTACTATTACAAAATGGAACGTGAGAAAAATATTTAGTGTTTACCAACAATGTTCAATCAGCAACTAATGAATATGAAGATACAATTAAAGTACTTGCAAAACAGGACAAGTAACATTAGGCAGGATTATATTAGAAAGAGATACAGGGAAGCCATCAACCATCCTCTTATTGATTTTACAATGAGAAGTCTTTACTGCATCCTACCCATAGACCGCCCCAACTTTATAACACTGTCCCACCTCTTTATGAAAGTGGATTTGAATATTAAAGTGAAAGGATATTATATCAAGCTCTTACACCCAACCAACAGAAACGCTTACCTCGTCTATTGTTGGGAGATAGTCAGATTAATGCAGCTTGCAGAGCATTCGTTTCTGATGTGAATTTCAAGAGTACAGGGGACAGCATTACAGGTTGGCAGCTCTTAAACCCGCTCAATGGTTCTGTAAAGTCAAGTTACATAGATAACTTCTTGGAAAGGAATCTTAATTGCACAGAGTTTGTACAAGGCATCCAACGTGCCAAATTAGGAGATAGTGAATACGCTTGGTTCTTGGGCTAAGTGGATTGTTGATTGAGAGAGGAAAGGGCAGCTATTCAGTTAGTTGTCCTTTCTTTATATCTACCAACCTATTAAATATCGTACATTATGGATATAGATTATACTGTGGGTGAAGTGGAATTGTCCTACAAACCCAAATTCAAGAATATATATAAGGTAACCGTTTTGTGGAACTGGAGAAGGAAGTATTGCTTCCCATGACCATCTTCATCAAAAAAGTCCTGCTGAGAACCTGTACCGGCATCAGTTTTGTCGACTCCACTCCCTTACGTGTTTGTCGTAACCAAAGAATCCTTATTCATAAGACATTTGAGGGACTTGCCGAGCGTGGAAAATATTCAATGGGATGGTCCTTCGGATTCAAGTTGCATCTGATAATCAATGACAAGGGTGAAATTCTCAATTTCATGTTCACGCCTGGAAACGTGGATGACCGGGAACCGTTGAAGCAAGGTAAGTTTTCGTAGAACATCAAAGGAAAACTATGCGCAGACAAAGGATATATTGGTCAGGCTCTGTTTGAGAACCCTTTTCTTAATGGCATACAGCTTGTCACTAAAGTTAAAAACAATATGAAGAATTCACTGATGAGTATTGCCGACAAGATTTTGCTCAGAAAAAGAGCCTTGATCGAAACTGTCAATGACGAATTGAAGAACATTGAGCAGAGGGAGAAATCCTTACCTTTAATAAGGATAACACCTATACAGAGAAAGGCGAAAATGACACTCAAAATGATACATTTGAATACTTCCCTAACAGATATATGTTCGTTACTTATTATACAACTGATTGGGGAGAAGAGAATACCATTTACACTGTTGTTAAGATAACTAAAGATGAGCTATATCTTAACAACAATGAAAACTTTAAGATTAATTGGAACGACCTTATTAATGGTCATGTTGGCTGTAAACTTTACAGCATGTAGTGATGATGAAGATGAACAGACAATCATTGAACAAGCTAACCTTATAGGTAAATGGCAGACCACTTGGGAGAAGATTCACAAAGTGGAGAATGATAAGGAAGTAGTAACTTCTGATGAAGCATATACCAATGGTTTATGGGAGTTCAAAGCTGACGGTACTTGCACAGAAGGCTATGCGGACGGTGGATATACAGAAACAAGTCGTTGGTCTTTGAAAGACAATAAGCTGACTATCTCTTACGATGATGGTTATTCAGATGTCCTAACTGTTAATGAACTTACAGCTACTAAGTTGGTTCTCGCCTTTGAGGATTGGGACACAATGGATGATGGTAGCGAGGAATTGGATGACATTACAACAACCACTTACAAGAAGATTGACTAATTACCAATCTACTTAAGACAGAGCAGCATTTGAGGAAACTCTTATGCTGTTTTTCTTTTTATAAAGCTACTACAATTTCAAGGAATACTTCTATATATAATCCCATTCGCAAGAATGTTGCAGCAGTTTATAATAAACAAAACTTTATATAATCTTCTATTTCTTGAGCAGTTACAGCATAAATCGGTGCAAGTTGCTCAAAATGGGAATCTCTTGTAAAACGAGAGCCGTTGGTGAGCATAGCTAACAGATTCTTGGATTTCAATTTATGTCCAGAGTAGGTAAGGGCTAAAGATACCAAATCGTTGATAGGTACACCAGACTTTAAGATGGAATAAATATCATAATAATCGCGAAAATTACTCCTGCGTAGCATCACCTCCATCTTCATAGCTCCAATAGACTTTACATCTGCCAATCTGAGATTATTCAGATATTCCACAGGCATACTTACAGGAGAATATTTAGGACAGGCATAAAAGGAGAACTTTACTCCAGACACTAAATACTCCACATGGTCTATATCTAAAATGTCCTTATGCTGAATATCACCTATTACAGCGAGCTCTTTCTCTATCTGATACCATGCCACTTCCATTTTCTCTGTTTTAGAGGTACGCCATTTCATAAAGTCCAAGTCCTCACTTTGTCGAGTTCCCATTTGCAATGACAAAGCTGTGCCACCTACCAAGAGATAGGGTTTGATGCAGTCCAACTTAGAAACGGCTTCAAAAACCTGCAGCGTGTGTGGAGCTAAACCTTTCATGCAAACATTTTATTAAGATGGCGGGTAGCCATAGACTTTATATAAGCATCTGGCTTCTTTGCCTTGAAATAATACCATGCAAAAAAACGATTCAACGTGTAGAGATATTCCGCTTGGGGAACAAGATAATCCAGCCACACCTGCTTAATTTTCTTGAAAGGATAAATTAGAAACAGTTGGTTTATTTCTTCCAAGTCAAGATGTAACAAGGTTTTCTCAATCAGCATATCATCTGGAATATCCTTGATTAAGTTTTCATTGTACGACCAAAAGCAGTGTTCTTGCTTCAGTTTCGCCAATAGTTCTTGTTTTACCACATCTCTTGACATAACTCCCTGTTTTAGAATAACACAAAATTAGTGATTATTCTTGTCCAAAGCAAATCACAATGGAGAATGTTTCATTGTGAATAAGATTTTTAGTAAATTTGCATAATAAGTTCAGTGTTGACCTATTGTTGACCTCAGAACCTACACAGAGATAATTAACGTGTTGATAACGAGGCAGCTCAGTTGGTTAGAGCAACAGACTCATAATCTGGAGGTCCCTGGTTCAAGCCCAGGCTGGTCCACAAACAAGAGGCTCATTCTTAATAGAATAGAGCCTCTTTTAATTTTTGGACTCCGCCATACAAGCCCGGTATTTGTGTAATAAAACAACCTTCATCATGAAATACGGAGTATCTCCAAATACACTGCTCATAACTGCCGGAACCATATGGTCATTGGCAGGAGTCAATATTCTGCGTATAGGCCTGACCTGCTGGATAGATGACGGACATTATTGGCTATTCAAAGTCTGCGAAGCCAGCCTGGTATTCCTTCTGTTCTCCGGCATTATTTTCCATAGGCTGTACAAGAAACATACTCTCCGTATCTCACAGAAGAAAGGTAAGCACTGCCCCTTTTCCTTTTTCGACGTAAAAGGATGGATTGTCATGATAGGCATGATTGCAATGGGAATTGTAATACGTACCTGCCACCTTCTGCCCGACTCCTTCATCGCAGTGTTCTATACCGGACTTTCTCTCGCGCTTCTCGGCACCGGGCTACGCTTCATCTGGTATTGGTGGAGGAACAGATAACTCCGGATTCACCGATTCCCATCCTATGCAGGCTCCGGCAAAGTGCTGATCGCCTCGCTCTTTATCCTTTCAGGCTTATTGCTATTCCCCGGCAATTTCCAAGCCATGCTGTAGCCCTTGGCCCTTATCCTCATCGGCATCTTCCTTCTCAGACATCACCATAGGAGAAACTGGACACACCAAAGGACAGTGCATCGCCGTGCCAAGATGGTACAACGGATGATGAACAAGAGAATGGGAGAGCAAGAGGAACATAGCACCCGGAGAAACCTACATAGACCTGGACTGCAGTTGGGGAGGAGTGGAACTGCACATACCCGCCGACTGGCAAGTACGCATAGAATGCAGTTGCTTTTGCGGCGGATGTGAAGACAAACGCTGGCAAGGCACACCTGCCAAACAAGCATTCCTTTCCGCCTCTTGTTCGGTATTCCTGCCTGGACAGCTATCCTTTTGTGGTATCATCTGCAGATTGTGGCAGACACTTCATTACAAACAGAAAAATTCACCGCCCCCGAGGTAGAAAAGGCCGCTCCCCTGCCACAAGAAGAAAGTATTGACCGGATCACGATAAAAGACGGCTCCCGGATTCACATCATCAAAGTGGAAGACCTATTATACATCCAGGCTTGTGGGGACTACGCAACCCTGGTGACATCCGACGGAGAGTACATCAAGGAACAGACCATGAAAAACTTCGAGACACATTTGCCAGCAGATAACTTTGTCCGCATCCACCGCTCGAGCATTGTCAACGTAACCCAGATATCACGAGTAGAACAGTATGGAAAAGAGACCTACCAAGTGACGTTAAAAAGTGGCGTCAAGCTACGGGTAAGCCTCTCCAGATACCGGTTACTGAAGGAACGGTTGGGCATATAAATGCCGCAACCAGTCCTTCAGAATACTTCCTGCAGAGGAAAAAGACAATTAATCTTAAAATACAGCGGAATATATAACTTTGTCCAAAGTTATTTGTTCCTTTATCTTGCTATGATGAAACATCTGTATTACATACTTATGTTTACCTTCCTCTGTCTGGGTTTGACTACCATCTCCCAGGAGGAACAGCCAGACTCACGGAATACTACCGGGAGTCCGGCGGGAATAGTTGTCGGAAGTCCGGCCTCCGAATGCTCCTTTACCGCCTACACACAGTGCGCATCGTACACAGCCACCCACCGTTCACTATTCAATGACGAAAATACCGACTGCTGGACCAACGAAGCGTTGTGTCCGAACAGCCTATACACACATAACCACGCCTCTCCGAAATTCCTGAAGATGAGAATTCTGAAACCAGCCGGGCAACTGGAGCATCTGCTTTCCAGCCATCTGTCTGCCGGAGAGAGCGCCAACCTTTCATTCAATCCCAGTGCCCTCCGCTATTCCTGCGGATACTACATCTATGCACTGCTGCATATCCTGATTTAGACTTTATCGGACTTATTGCAAACCATTACCGGAGGTGTACTGCATGTACATCTTTCGCTTTTTTATTATCCATTTCATCACATTAATATCATAACTATGTCCGATTTATTCCTCCCCACCCTTGAGATGATGGGGCTCACTTTTGCAATCGGTTTCTTTGTGGCATTCATCATCAAACTGATAGCCAGCGCAGCCGATTCACTCGATTTCTACAGTTCCCACCAGCAGGAGTTACTCCGCCTGCGCCGTATAAAGAAGTTCCGCCAGAAGATGGAACTGATGCTACACACCCCCTCCATGCACGGAAACATCTTCGGCAACGACACGCGCGAAGACTACAGCCGGGGTGTGGACCGTGAAAACGAAAAGCCTCGGGGCTATTACCACGGAGTAAGCCACGGTGTCTCCAAAAGAAACCTGGTAGACTACTTCTACCCAGAAGATACCCATATGATGTATCTGGAAGATGCCATCAGCCACCGTGACAACAAGAACAAGACTAAAAAGAACAACGACACCAAAAACAAAGACTAATCATGGAGAATATAGATTTTGCAACCTTGTTCCAAGGATTCGGAACAATGATGGAAAGCGGCTGGCTGCTCTCCTCTGCCCGTGTATTTTTAATAGCCCTGGGCCTGCTGCTCATATACCTGGGATGGAAAGGCGTACTGGAGCCTATGGTCATGATTCCCATGGGACTGGGTATGGTCGCCATTAATTGCGGCACCCTTTTCATGCCCGACGGTACATTGGGGAATCTCTTTCTGGACCCGATGCTTTCGGATACGGACGACTTGATGAACACCATGCAGATAGACTTCCTGCAACCGGTCTACACCCTGACCTTCAGCAACGGATTGATTGCATGCTTCGTATTTATGGGTATCGGTACCCTGCTCGATGTGGGCTTCCTGCTACAGAAACCGTTTGCCAGCATATTCCTTGCCCTATGTGCCGAATTGGGAACTTTCCTGACTGTACCCATCGCATCTGCATTGGGACTGTCCTTGAAAGAAAGCGCTTCCGTAGCCATGGTAGGAGGTGCGGACGGACCGATGGTGCTTTTCACTTCCTTGGCCCTGGCCAAACATCTGTTTGTACCCATCACAGTAGTGGCCTATCTCTATCTGGGACTGACATATGGCGGTTACCCCTATCTGGTGAAGCTGCTGGTGCCGAAACGCCTGCGCGCCATCAAGATGACGAGCAAGAAGCCGCCCAAAAACTATGATGCCAAAGTAAAACTGGCTTTCTCGGCTATATTGTGTGCTGTACTGTGTTTTCTGTTCCCGGTTGCCTCACCGCTGTTCTTCTCCTTGTTCCTCGGAGTGGCAGTACGCGAGTCGGGGATGAAGCATATCTACGATTTTGTAAGCGGTCCGCTGTTGTATGGTTCTACTTTCATGCTCGGCCTGTTGTTGGGCGTACTTTGCGACGCACATCTGCTGCTCGACCCTAAAATTCTTAAATTGTTGGTATTGGGTATGGGCGCACTGTTGCTCTCCGGTATCGGCGGAATCATTGGAGGGTACATCATGTACTTCATCAAGCGGGGCAATTACAATCCGGTCATCGGAATTGCAGCCGTGAGCTGCGTGCCTACTACGGCGAAGGTTGCCCAGAAGATAGTAAGCAAGGACAACCCCAATTCCTTCATCTTGGGAGATGCCTTGGGGGCTAATATTTCAGGAGTAATCACTTCGGCCATCATTACGGGTATCTATATTACTATAATTCCCTATCTGTAGCCTGCGTAGTGGGTTTAGGTGACGGAAAGAGGTTGTGGCAATCACAATCTCTTTCTTTTTATGATACATGGGGCAAGCTGTTGCATTTCAGATAAAATCCTTTACCTTTGCCGGCAAACACATTTATCAAGATATCAGGATGAAGAAAGTATTTAAATTGGCCGGAGGATTCATGGTCGGGGCATGCATCGGCTTTGTAGGAATAATAGGTGTAAGAGTCCTGGTTTTAGGAGACTCGTTCGACGGTTTACACAGCAAGTTTGCCGAAACCGGCATGCTGGAGACAGTAGGAGTTTCCTTGTTAGCCATACTGATTCTGCTGTTCTCCATCTTCCTGCAAGTGCTTCTGCACGAAGGCGGGCATCTTGTCTGCGGACTGGCAACCGGCTACCGCTTCGTCTCCTTCCGCATCTTCAACCTTACCTTCATACGGAAAGACGGGAAATTATGCATCAAGCGTTTCAGCCTTGCCGGAACGGGAGGCCAATGCCTGCTTACCCCACCCGAAAGGCCTCTTGAAGATATCCCAACCACCTTGTACAACCTGGGTGGAGTGCTTGCCAACCTGCTGACCGCCATCCTTGCCTTCCTCCCCCTGCTGACCGTAGACGGGCTGCCTTACCTGCTGAAATTCTTCCTTCTGATGCTCTCTTTGATTGGCATTCTCCTTGCAGGGATGAACGGCATCCCCATGAAGATGGGCGGCATCGGCAATGATGCCGACAACATGCGCCTGCTTCTCAAGGACAGCAAGAGCAAGCAGGCACTGGTCACCCAACTGCGCATCAACGCACTGGTGCAAGAGGGCATGCGTCCTAAGGACATGCCTGCCGAATGGTTCAGCCAAACGGAAGACATCAACTACAAAGATGCCCTGCAGGTCACCATAGCCTTGATGAGCGCCTCGCGCCTGCTCGACTGCGAAGAATGGGAAGCCGCCTACAATGCATTTGAGAAAATAATGAGCCACCGGCACGAAGTCATCGGACTTTTGATAAAGGAAAACGCTTGCGAGCTGCTCTTCACCGCATTGGTGACAAAGAGGACCGCACGGGCAGAAGAATTATATACCGATGAGCTGGATACCTACATCCGGCAATATAAGGATGTGACGTCTTCCAAACAGCGGCTGCTCTGCGCCCTGGCACTCTACCGGGACAAGGACACAGCAAAAGCAAAGGAGATTTACGAAGCCACCTGCCAACGGAAAAACAAATACTTGATGCAGGGAGAAGTCAGTTCGGACATAGCCTTGATGAAATCAATCCTTACCGCCAAGAATGCCTTGTAAGATGGAACGATATTTCTTTTACTTGTTATATCTACTGCTTGGCTGCTCACTATGCGGTTGTAGCAGAAAACAAGCGCCAAAGCAGACACAAGACCCGGATACGGAGACCACCATCCCGTACGCCGACACCATAGCGGCACCCGTCCCTCCGGCTCCGGCTAAAAGCCGGACAGCCCGCTACCTGGACTCCCTCGGTTTCGTCAACATCGCCGAAGCGGACAGCAGCATCGCCATCGACTTGATGTACACCCGTGCCGACAACTTCACCGGAACCCTATTGTAGGGACTGTCGTAAAAAGAATAAAACTTTATAACGAATTGATTGCCAATGCAATATA
>NZ_QTMD01000047.1:0-19880 GCF_003602995.1 Bacteroides sp. AF25-38AC
AAAACATTGATATTTAATAATTTAAAATACGTCCAAGAAAATTTCTTTGGACAGTAGTGAAATTATATCTATCTTTGAAGAAATAAACTACTCAAATACGCGACTGATTTAATGAAAAGTTCGTTTCCCGAAAAAGTATTCATGAGAATTGCTGTCAGCGACGACAAAGAGGCATTTAAAGAGTTATTTTTCGACTTTTATCCTGCCCTTTGTGTGTTTGCCGGTCGGTATATTGCTTCTGCCGAAACGTGTGAGGATATTGTTCAGGATACCTTTCTATATATATGGAAAAACCGTAAGCGAATTGAGATTGTATCTTCATTCAAGAATCTATTGATTACTAGCGTCAAGAATAGCTGCATGGACTATCTTCGGAAACAGGCTGTTCGGCAAAACTATGCAGGAAAAGAAATCTCGGTCGAAACAACTGACTCTCCCGAAGAAGTTTATACCATTTTCGAATTGGAGGAGAAACTGAATGCAGCATTGGCTAAATTGCCCGATAACGTTCGGAAAGCATTCCAGATGAGCCGTTTCGAGAATATGACTTACAAACAAATAGCAGAAGAAATGTCCGTTTCGCCTAAAACGGTAGAAGCTTATATCAGCAAGGCCTTGAGTGTATTGCGCACTGAATTGAAGGATTATTTGCCATTGCTTGCAGGCATACTCTCTTTATAAAATAACAAATCTCAAAAAAATCTCATTTTAACATAGGGTATCTTTTCGTTCGTACGTCAAGTTAATAAAGCCATAAGAATTTAGTTGGATATGAAACTTGATGAAGCCCGGATTTTAGCATATATAAAAGGAGAACTTTCTGCCGATGACAACAGGCGTTGTGACGAACTTATACAGTCGTCGCCCAAATTTGCAGAAGGGGTGAGGAAGCTCCAGCATATTTATGATTTGTCGAAAAATCTCAGGCAGCAGAAAAATATCGACGTAACGTCGGCATGGAGTAAAGTATCGCGTAAAATAGAAATCAATAGTTTCAGATACAAGCTGTGGAACGTCACACGAACGGCTGCAGCGGTAATACTTCCGCTATTTCTTATTTATCAATATGCCATAAAACCGGCTTGGGAAGAAAAATCCGACCAAATGATAACCCTCACTTCTGCGGCGGGTATTGTTACCGAAACCATTTTACCCGATGGTAGCAAGGTGTGGTTGAATGCACAAAGTAAACTTACTTATCCCGTGAAGTTTGACGGCAGAGATAGAAAGGTACAATTGTCTGGGGAAGCCTATTTCTCGGTAGTAGCCAGCCAGAAAAACCGTTTTGATGTGGTAACTCCCGGTAACATTACTATCAGTGCTTATGGTACCGAGTTTAACGTAAATGCTTATCAGGATCAGGCAGACTATCTGATAACACTGGCGAAAGGAAATGTCGAAGTGACAGCCATAGATGATACAAACAAAGAAGTGCTTGAAGCCGGACAAAAAATCATTCTGAATCCACAAACCGGTGAAATGGAAGTTGTGGGGGCCGACACATACGTGGAAACAGCCTGGAAGGATGGAAAAATGGTATTCCGGCGCGAAAAACTTGAAATAATAGCTCAGAAACTTTCGCGAAAATTCGGAGTAGTTATCCAATTAGAAGATGATACGTTGAAAAATTACGAATATACCGCCACGTTTACCGACGAAACACTGGAAGATATTTTGGACTTGCTCAAACGTTCGGCACCCATTACATATACTATTGAGCGGCAGGAACAGCGGAATAATAACACGTTTACGCAACGGATTGTAACAATAGAAAACAGGAAAAAATAACTAAAAAGAAAAAGCCTATGAAAATATAGCACCCGGTATACCCGAGAAAAGGGAGAACGTTTTTAACGCGCCCTCCCATGTTCTGTTTCGTTGGAAAATCTCACCTAACCAACTAACGGTCAATTATTAAACTCATATATAAATTTAATAACTATGTAAAATTATGATTATTTTATTAAATAAGCAACGCCTGCGTTTCCTTTATGATTTATTAAATAAAATTCCTATTGCCATGAGGCTAACCTTTGTATTACTATTTATGCTTGTATTTCAGCTTCAAGCTGAACAAGTATATTCCCAACAGGTCAATATTTCGCTAAATTTGAAGAACACATCTATTGAGAAGATTTTACGCGAAATCGAAGAGAAATCAGCATATTATTTCTTATATAACAATAAGTTGATAAATGTTGATCGGAAGGCGGATATTAACGTCAAAGACGAATCTATTGCCAATGTCTTGAATCAGCTTTTCAATGCTGATAAAGTGGAATATGAAGTGAAGGGTTCGCAAATTATCCTGCACCCACTAGGTATGAACCAAATCGTTTCGGAGTCGGCGGCTCTGCAACAACAAAAAAAACAGATTACTGGAAAGGTGACGGACAAACAAGGAGAACCGATTATCGGCGCTAACATTGTGGAAACGAATACGGCGAATGGTACGATAACAGATATTGACGGAAATTTCACACTGAATGTTAATAATAACGCTTCGATACAGGTTTTGTATATCGGTTATTTGACGCAGGAGATCAAGACTGCAGGGCGCACAAGATTCGATATTGTTTTGCAGGAAGATGCACTTACATTGGATGAAGTTGTTGTTGTGGGATATGGAACACAAAAGAAAGTGAACCTCACAGGAGCTGTTTCATCGGTAGGTGGTAATGAATTATCGAAAAGAATGGTTGGGCAAACTTCGATGGCGCTGCAGGGGGCTTTGCCTGGTGTTACCATAACTCAACGCTCCGGTCAACCGGGAGCAGATGGTGGAGGAATCCGAATTAGGGGAATAGGCACGATAGGGGATGCCAATCCATTAGTACTTATTGACGGCGTTGAAGGTTCTATGGAAAACATAGATCCCACAACAATTGAGAGTATCAGTGTTTTGAAAGATGCGGCTTCTTCGTCTATTTATGGTTCGCGAGCTGCAAACGGTGTGGTTTTGGTAACTACAAAACGAATGAAGGAAAAAGGTTTCACAATAAACTATTCCGGTTATTTGGGATTTCAATCGCCCACTGATTTAAGAGATATGGTAAATGCTCAGGATCACATGAGCCTGATGAATATTGCCTATGAGAATACCGGAAAATCTCCCGTGTTCGATCCGGAAATGGTGAGAAATTATGCTAGCCTGCATGCATCCGATCCTGACAATTATCCGGATGTAGATTGGCAAGAACTAGTATACACTGAAAAAGGGTTGACCCAGAATCATTCGGTAGCCATAAATGTAGGTTCGGACAGGGTTAAGTTTATGGCCTCTTTGGGATACTACGATCAAAAAGGGTTAATCAAGAATACTGATTTCAAACGATATACGTTGAGGATAAACTCGGATGTCGAACTAAACAGCAGGCTATCTTTAAAATTGGATATGCTTCTTCGTCAGATGGAAAGGGATGAACCAGGATCGGGTGTATCATCGGTAATCGAATGGCTGAACCGTATGCCGGCCACTCAGCCTGCTGTTTATACAAATGGCAAGTATGGCTATGGATGGCAAGGTAACAATCCACTTGCAATGGCCAAAGATGGTGGTTACAGAGAATATGTCACTCCTTCTGTCATTCTTAATTTAGGATTTAACTTCAAGATAACCGATAATCTGAAATTGGATTTTGCGTATGCCCCTCATTTCTGGGAACAACATTATAAAGGGTATCAGACAGAACTGCCAACTTATTACCCCGATGAATCTCTCGCTTACACTGTGCCGAATGCAACTTCGCTCACACATAAGAACAATAGGTATAAAAAGAATAATATAAAAGCAACTCTCCACTATGATAATAAGTTTGGAGATCACGGAGTAGGTTTACTTGCCGGTTGGCAGGATGAGGATTATTGGGAAAGATGGTTCTCGGGTTCGCGCAGAGGGTTTGACCTTCCGGGTTATGATGTGCTCGACGCAGGCGCAAAAGACGAACAAAAAGCAGAGGGAACAGGTTCAGAATGGGCATTGAGATCCTTTTTCGGAAGAATCAACTACAATTACAAAGAACGTTATTTATTCGAAGCAAACATTCGCTACGATGGTTCGTCCAGATTTGCAAAAGGGCACAGATGGGGATTGTTCCCGTCCTTCTCGGGTGGATGGAGAATATCTGAAGAGGCTTTCTGGGAACCTCTTAGGAGTACTTTCGACAACTTTAAAATAAGAGCGTCTTGGGGTCAACTGGGAAATCAAAACATCGGAACCTATCCTTTTGATTCGTTTGTTAACCTTGCCTTGCCTTATGTTTTCAATTCATCTCCTTACAATGGCGCCGCATTGCAGGCTATGGCCAACAACCGCATTTCGTGGGAAAAAACAGAGATGACCAATTTCGGGGTAGATTTCACGTTGTTTAAAAACCTCCAGGTAACATTTGATTATTATATCAAAAACACTTCCGATATCTTGCTGAAACTGGATGTCCCTAAGATTATTGGTTTGACAGCACCTTATCAAAATGCAGGGAAAGTAAGAAACAAAGGCTGGGAATTAGCACTGAATTATGGAGATAAGGTAAACGATTTTTCTTATAACATAGGTTTTAACTTATCCGATGTAAAAAACAAAGTGATTGATTTAAAGGGGATTAACAGTGATGGCTTGGTTGTTAACCACGAAGGCTATTCAATGAATTCCATATACGCTTTAGAGGCTATTGGCTTTTTCACAAGCGAAGATCAGTTAAATAATCATGCAAAACAATATGGAAATTACTCTTTAGGCGACATTATGTACAAAGACCAATTGACTATTGATACGGATGGGGACGGGATTCCTGATGAAGGCGACGGGGTTATTAACGATGATGATAAAGTGATTGTGGGAAATTCTATTCCAAGATTCACTTTTGGGTTATCAACATATTTATCCTGGAAGAATTTTGATTTCAATATGCTGTTGCAAGGTGTCGGCAAAGCCGATGGATATTTATATTCTCAGGCAGTAATGCCTTTCTATCTTGGCGGAACGGCTACCGAAGGGCATAAAGATTACTGGAGTGAGGATAACCCTAATGCAACATATCCCCGGCTTGCTTTTAACGAACCAAATAATGAAAAGCACTCTACTTTCTGGATGAAGAATGCTGCATATTTGCGGGTTAAAAATGTACAGATAGGATATAATATACCCAAGAAGATATTACAGAATTGTGGTATTCAAAGTACAAGAATCTATGTGAGTGGCCAGAACCTCTTCTCGTTCGATAGTTTCTGGGATGGATTTGATGTGGAATCTGCTGTGGGTAGAGGAAACCACTATCCTCAGGTGCGTAGTTTCTCTGTTGGTTTAGATGTTAAATTTTAATTATTAGAAATCATGAAACGCATAACCTATATAAGTTTATTTACACTACTAGTTGTTTTTTCGAGTTCGTGCAGTGGCTACCTCGACAAATATCCGATTGATAAGCCAGCCAGTTCGACTTTTTTAAAGTCGGAAGTAGAATTAGACCTGGCCGTTGTTGGGGCATATCAAAGATTATGGAATGGATACGGCGGATATAGCCTTCCTTTTGAGATCATGCTGGATTGTACCACTGATATCGCGTGGGAACGTGCTGATGCTTCATGGCAAGAATTGGGAAATGGTAAAGTTGATCCGAATAATTGGGTTGTTGGCAATCTGTGGACGAGCATGTACGACGGTATTCAGCGATGCAATTTTATCATTCAAAATGTAAACAGGATAGAGAATATAACTAATCAGACACGGGTCGACCAAAATGTAGCTCAAGCCAGGTTTCTGAGGGCTTATTGGTATCACCATTTAATAGAAATGTTTGGTGATGTGCCGCTAGTCACTACTTTGCTGGATCTCAGCACTTCCTACGTCCCTCGCGATCCGAAAGAAGATATATATGATTTTATTTTAGATGAGTTGGAGGATTGTTCTGACATTCTGCCTGTTAAATATACCGACGCAAAAGATGTTGAAAAAGTAACGAAAGGCACCGCGCTTGCATTGAAATCGACCGTTGCCCTTTATGCCGGCAGGTGGAGTGTTGCTGCTGATGCTGCAAAGCGAGTGATGGAGTTAGGTCAATACGAACTGGAAGATAATTATGGGCACCTCTTCATTAAAAGCAAGCAGGATGTATCCAAAGAAATACTTTTTAAAATTAATTACCTGGCTGGAATAAGAAATCATTCATTCCCAGGCGGTGTCAATACCCGTATGGGAAAAGGCTACAGCTCTAAGGTGCCTAATCAGGCTTTGATTGATTCATACTTGTGCATAGATGGTCTTCCCATTGACCAATCGCCACTATATAATCCTAAGAAACCTTTTGAGAATCGGGACCCACGGATGTACGAAACCTGTGTTGTGCCGGGAATGATATTTGCCGGATATCAATTTGAGTCGCATAAAGATAGTCTTCTCTGTTGGAATTATAATGCTAATCCGCCTACACGGGTAGCTAATCAGGATGCTACGAATCCTTACGCCACTTTTTCGGGTTATTGTTGGAAAAAATACACTGATATGGAAGACCCGAACTATCTGAACCGAAGTAATACTGCTTTTTTATTATTGAGATATGCTGAGGTACTGCTTACGTATGCAGAAGCAAAGATAGAACTGAACCAGATAGATAACTCTGTATATGCGGCCATCAATGAGGTAAGAGAAAGGGTCGGAATGCCCGGAATAGGTACAAACCTTACGCAAGACCAATTAAGGGGCATTGTAAGAACCGAGCGAAAAATAGAATTGGCGCTGGAAGGGAAACGGCTTTATGACATCAGACGTTGGAAAATTGCAGAAGAAGTACTCAAGGGTAATCTGTTGGGACGCGTACAGAAAGGTTTATTGGCCAGCGCCCCGGATATTGATGAAAACGGAAGCCCAAGTTACGACAATGTAACCAACAAAGGCGATATGAGGGTGATAGAGATACGGCTTTTCGACAATAAAAAGAACTACTTGTGGCCGATACCTCAGATAGAGATTAATGTAAATAGAAATCTGAAGCAAAATGCAGGTTATTAAGCCTTAATTTAATCTGTCAGCAAAATGAATAATACAGTAAAAGGATATATACTACTGTTTACTACAGCAATTGTTTTAATCAGTTGTAGTAGTAAAAGGGATGAAGAAATTCCTTCGCCTCCGCCGGATGAGAAAGTTGCCGTTGATTTACTTTGGAATCAGCGGGTGATAAAGAAGAATTATACGCACATGAATTCGAACGACCGAGGCAGACAACCCTCGTTGTGTGGTGTAAGCGATTTAAGTGAATTGATTCCCGGAAAGCCCTCCAATGTAAACGAAACTTATTCGTGTCTGGAAGGGGGAACAATCGCTGCGTCAGACAGGTCGGCACCTTCTGCACATTTGGTATCAATAAATTACAGTGGAGACGAATACATCTATGATTATCCGAATAATAAGCGGAAAACAGGATTTGCTTTTAATCCCAAACGTGGAAACCCTAACGAACCGATAGAGTTCCAGTTTGTAAACCTGGCCAGCGGATATACCAGTGCCGATTCATTGAATTATTTACGGGAGGTTGGATTTGTGTTTTCAAATTGGGGGAAAAGCAATTCGGGTAATTGGGCCTTTAAACGCGATTTTACGATTGGAGAATTTAACAAAGACATTCAATTGAAGTTCTTTGCTAAGCTGGATTATGTAAATAAAACAAGTGCCGATAAGAATATCTACATAACCTGCGATTTAAGATATGTGTTTTGGGATAACAACAATCAGAAAGTGAGGGCCGATCTGGTCGGAGTACTGGTTTACGAAAATCTGGCAGACCCAAACAGTTCAAATCCTATCTATTGGTCGAGCTCGGCTACAGTTGGTAACGACCCTTCCGAACGAAGATTTATAAGAGGAAAACTAACCCAGGTACCTCAACTCGGCAGCGATTGGAAAGAGATCACAATAAACTACAACAAGTTTATTGAGATGCTCCCTGACCCGCCTGCAGGATTGAGCTATGACAATGCTGTTATTTCTGGGTTCGACCTCTATTCTTCGATGCGGGGGCAAGATGTCGTTTTCAGTGTAAAAGATGTGAGATTAATAGGGTATTCACCGGATAAATAATAAGATGATGAGAAAAATAGCAAGTATGTTTATCTGTCTTGTTGCATTTTTCCCATATATTCCAGCTATATCACAAAGTTTGATCTGGGTTGAAACAGAATTGTTTCAAAATAAAGGGGGTTGGATAACCGACAGCCAGTTTATTGATCAGATGGGGTCTCCTTACTTGTTGGCGCATGGGCTGGGTAAGCCCGTGCCCAACGCAGAGACTGTGGTAAAGTTTGAAGAAACGGGAAAATACCATTTCTGGGTGCGAACAAAAGATTGGACTCCGACCAATAGCCAGGACGGCGCCGGCAAATTTCAAGTACTGATAAACGATGTTCCCACCGGAACCGTTTTCGGTTCAGATCAAATAAAGCAATGGCACTGGGTTTATGGTGGAGAAGTTGCGATTCGGGAACGAGAGGTTAAACTTTCGCTGCAAGATCTGACCGGCTTCGACGGAAGATGTGATGTCGTTTGTTTTTCCAAAAAGAAAACCATATTGCCCGATGACGTAAATGCGTTGGAAGTAATCCGTAAGAGAGAACTAAAAATCGCTTCGCCTGAATATAACGGTCATTACGATCTGGTTATCATTGGCGGAGGTGTTGCTGGCGTGTCGGCGGCCGTTCAGGCAGCTCGCATGGGGGTGAAGGTTGCATTGATACAAAACAGGCCTGTGCTTGGGGGTAACAGTAGCTCGGAAGTCCGAGTTTCAATGGATGGAAGTACATTCAGGAATAAATATCCGGCTATCGGTCGAATTGTTCGTGAAATGGATAATTACGAAGCCGGCGTGGGAGGTGAATCTTATCTCTATCGCGACCAGACGAAAAGCGATATGGTGGAAAATGAAAAAAACATTTCCCTCTTTGTCAACCTGCACGTAAATGGCGTAGAAACACGCGACGGGAAAATACACAACGTAACAGCGGTGGATATCCAAACGCTGAAGGAGTATGTTTTCTCAGGCGATTTGTTTGCCGATTGTACCGGCGATGCAACTGTTGGCATACTGGCAGGTGCAGATCACCGATACGGACGTGAAAACAGAACAGAAACCGGCGAACCTTCGGCTCCTGAAAACGGTGATAACCTGGTAATGGGAACATCAAATCAATGGAGAACTACCGAAGAGGATACCGTATCCACGTTTCCTGTACAGTCATGGATGTTCGGGTTAACAGAAGATTATCACTTCCCGATTGTAAATTCTCAATGGGACTGGGAAAGTGGGTTTGGTAACCTGCATACGGTTCATCAGGCAGAGGAAATAAGAGATCTCAATTTCTGTGCTATCTACAGCAACTGGGCTTTTCTTAAAACACATAAAGCAGAACAGTTTGGGAAACGCAGACTTTCAAGTGTTCAGCCTGTTGCCGGGAAAAGAGAATCGTATAGGTTGCTAGGCGATATCATACTGACGGAAAATGATGTGCGAAATAAGGTAGCCTATCCGGATGCAGTGGTAACAACAACGTGGGGTATCGACTTGCATTATCCCGACCCGGAAAATTCAAAACGATTTCCCGGAATGGAATTTATAGCTTATGCCGAACATAAGTTCAAGCAAAATGACGTTTATACATTTCCATACCGTTGCTTGTATTCCCGGAACATTTCGAATTTGTTTATGGCAGGACGCAATATCAGCGTTACTCATATTGCCTTAGGTACAGTCAGGGTACAGCGTACAACTGGTATGATGGGTGAAGTTGTCGGTGTTGCCGCCTATCTCTGCAAAAAACAAAAATGTTTGCCACGAGACGTTTATGAACATCATTTAGATGAATTCATGAAACTTGTCGGAAAGATGTGCGATTAGATTACCGCAAAGCATATCTGCATTATTTTATAGATGAATAATTAAAAAACAAAAGAAAAATCACATGAAATCAATAATAGTTTGTAGCATATTGATGCTTTTTGCATCTACTTCAATGTCATTGGCGCAGGATTTAGATCCTTATACCTATCCTGTAACCGAAAATGGAGAGCAACTTAAAAATGTATTTTTAAAAAGCTCATTCTTAAACTCAGGCGGACCGCTTTTCATTAATGGCGTAGCAGGAGGAGAAGCCAGAGGATTTGTAGAGAAGAATGGAAAACTATATTTCTCCAGTAGGAAATCGAATAACAGTCCGTACAACGCTCAGGTTTTTGAGGTTGACGGTGCAACCGGCAGTTTGTTGAACACCTACGACCTGCCCAATGAATTATATAGTGGGCTGACGTTTCCTGCAAATGACATCGCGATTGATAATGCCGGGAATATCTTTATTTCCAATATGGTAACCACAACCGGAGAATTCAGGATAACATATATTGACCCTGACAAATCTCCGCTACAATGGGAAACCGTATTGAGCGCTACTTTATCGGGCAGATACGAGACTTTTGAAGTTTTTGGGGACATTAAGAATGGAGATGGATTTATACTTGTTCCCAAATCATCAAGCAATATCATTTATAAATATAACGTAACCAATGGTACGGTAAATGCTACAGCAGAGGAGATTAAGATTTCTCAATTCTTCCCCGATCCTGTACAAGCCAAGGCCTCGATCACAGGATTCGGACAAAGCCCAAGATTGCATATTGTATCCAATGATTATTTCTATGCAGATGGTACGTATCGTTATCCGGTTCGTTATAACATGGCGGGCATGGCAGTAGATGGTTTTCAGAACAATGTTGCCCTGGCACCAACCAGTATGGAGCCAAAGCCCGAAAGAGCCGACGGAGATGACAAACGCGGAGGGGCGAACGGCGTTACTGAATTTGAGTTGAACGGAAAACATTATTTGATTGTAGCATCGGCGAATACGGATTTTGTTACCCCCCAGCAATTTGATTTGTTCCAGTTCAAAGATGACAAAAAAGAGTTCGGTGACATGACTTTCCTATATCGCTTTCCGAATGCAGGGATGGGTAAACAAAGCAACGGGATAGTTTCCATATCTAATGTGCAAATTCTGAATAACGGAACGGAAGACAAAGCCCGTATTTATATTTATGCATACAAAAATGGATATGGAATATACGACTTGATAACAAATGTAATAGAAGAGTCATCGGAGTTCGATTGGCTTCAGGCACCGGCCATTGTTGTCGACGATTCGACTGCAAAAGTAGTGGGTCCCAATGCTGACAGTTTTACACGGTTTTACGTAAATGGTGCGGAAGTGGCGCTTACCGATGGAAAGGCTGATTTGTCGGGATTGGCAGGTGATATCTCGCTGAAAGCTACGACCAATAGCGACGGACAGGTTATTCGTTTAAAAATAAGAAGATAGAAAACGTATCCAACAATGAAGAATATAATAAGATTCAGTATATATATTCTACTGTTAGGAGTGTTTTATCCCGTCTGTGCGTGCGGTGATGACAGTTCCAAAACAAAAGAATATATAGTAAACTTCAACCAGACGGATATCTCGTTGAAAGAGGGTAAACGGCAACTGCTCGTTGCCGAATTCAATAAAGAAGCCGGCAAGTTGGATTATAACTGGAAAAACAGCAATCCGGCAGTTGTAGAACTGGTAAATGAGAAAAAGAATAATGTTACCCTTCGTGCCCTGTCGGCTGGTACGGCAACGATTACATTGGAATCAGCCGGTAAAGAGGCTTCGGCACAATGTAAGATAACTGTCAGCAAAAGGGGTGTGGTCAGGCTTCTTGGCATAGGGAACAGCTTTTTGCAGAATGCTATCGAACAAAACCTCTACGAACTGGCAAAGGCCGAAGGGATAGAACTCATTATCGGAAGCATGACAATTGGGGGCTCTTCGCTGGATACGCATTGGAACAATATTTCCAGCGATAAAGCTGCCTATAGCTATCTGAAAATAGTAGGTAGCGATAGAACCAGAACCCCGGGGAAATCCATAAGCGCTATCATCAAAGAAGAAGAATGGGATTACATCAGCATTCAGCAAGTAAGCGGCTATTCCGGCATTTCTTCATCTTACGGCAACCTGCCGGGTATTTTGAATTATTTGAAAGAAAATGCGACTAATCCCGATGTCGAATTTATTCTGCACCAAACTTGGGCGTACGCAGAAAACGCTACCCATACCGATTTTCCTAAATATAACAAAAATCAGCTGGAAATGTACCGGGCCATTGTAGAAGCAACGAAACAGGCGGTACGAACAGCAGGGGTGGATATTGTTATTCCTTCGGGAACAGCAATTCAGAATGGAAGAACCACCAATATAGGAGACAATTTCACCAAAGACGGATATCACTTAAATTCAATCGGTATGTATACAATAGCCTGCACATGGTTTGAAAAGCTGTTCGGCAGAGATGTCAGGAAGAATTCGTATATGCCGGCCAGTATAGACAAATCATCTGCCGATGTAGCACGAACAGCCGCACACTTTGCAATAAAAGAACCGTATAAAGTTACCGTATTGGGCGAATTCTTAAAAAGCCCGGAGAATAATAATTAATATGAACGTATAAACATTAGAAACAAAATGAAAAGAACAATAAATAGTTTATTTGTGGCAATTATACTTGCCGGAATCGTATGGTCGTGTAGTGATGATAAGGAAGATTCACTATTCAGATTACAAGTTGATAATACCGATGTAACAATTTCATCCATAAATACACCTGTAATTCTGACAATTACGAGTGGTAATGAAGGATACACAGTACAGTCGGGCGACGAAGAGATTGTTACGGCCGAAATTTCCGGAACAACAATAACTCTGAGAGGGGTAGGCGAAGGCACAACCAGAGTCACCGTTACTGATAAAGAGAAACGTTCTGTAGCAGTGCAGGTTACTGTATCCTTAATATTACCCAATACTGAATTTTTTAGTTGGAACGGTGTTACAACTGGGTTCGACTCCCCCGGCGACTATGGCATTTCCTTCCTTTTAAGTAGCGTAGCATTAACGGATCTTTCATCGGAGGAGAAGAAGCAAATAATTCTCTCCTGGAGCGGAGGAATTACCGTTGGCAGCAAAACAAATGGGAAACTAAATGTTGTTACACCTGAAGGGACGGAAACAACTTCGCTCACGTCAGTTAAAGTTATCAGGGGTGATGCTTCGGGTTATTATATCGTTTTTGGCGACGGAAGCAAGAGTGGTGAATTGTTTTTCGTTAAATAATCAAAGTCATTAACATAAGAAAATATTTTAACAATAGCAAATGAAATACATATTCTTATTCTCAATCTTGTTCCTACCATTATCCGGAGCGTTTTCCCAGTTCAACGAAAACAGTCCGGTTATGGTAGGGGCAGAGATATTAATTGAACCCGGACAAAGTCCGGAAGATGTTGAACACTGGTTCAGACTTCTCAAAGAGAACGGATTTAAAATTACCCGTTTGAGGATGTTTGAAGACTATATGAAGGATGAATACGGGAACTGGGATTTTTCGTTGTTCGACCGGGCATTTAAGGCTGGAGATAAATACGGGATAAAAATATTAGGCAATCTGTTTCCTGCCACTTCTTTCGATGATATTGGCGGATTCAAATTTCCCCGGGACGAAAAACATTGGAATGAAATCAGGGAATATATTGCAAAGACAGTAACACATTTCAAAGACTACGAATCGTTATTCGGCTGGGTTCCTGTGAACGAACCAGGAGCCCCTTTGCCTTGGAATCAGTCCTATACAAAAAACAAATTTGAAGAATGGAAAGCCATAACTCCCCTTCCTGCAACAACGAATGGAATCAGGCATTTCACTTTCGACAGGGAGAAATTCACCTTATTCTATCATCCCTGGTTTTTACGGATAATGACGGAAGAGATACAGAAATACGATACAGAACATGCCATACATCTTAATCCGGCAGAAATATTTCTTCAAGCTGAGATGTATGAATTTGCCGATTGGCGGAAGTTTCTCACATCACTAGGTGGATCTGCTCACGCAGGGTGGCACTTCTCATATTTCATCCGGGAACAGTTTGCAATGGCTATGTCGGCCAATGCGGACTTTCTACGCTCGGGAGCAAAAAATCTCCCCTGGTTCATGACCGAAATACAGGGAGGTAACAACACCTACAGCGCCCATACTCCTATGTGCCCAACCGCAGAAGAAATTGCTCAATGGCTTTGGATTGTTATCGGAAGCGGGAGTAAAGGCGCGTTGTTCTGGTGCTTAAATCCTCGAAGTTCGGGGGTAGAAGCCGGAGAATGGGCAATGCTGGATTTTCAGAACAATCCATCCGATAGGTTCATAACTGCAGCAAAAATAGCACAATTGGTCAATGACAATGAAAAACTATTCAGCTCAACCAAATATGTAAACCCTAATATCAATGTACTGTATGTTAAGGAGTCGATGTGGGTTGAGGAAAAATTGTCCCGTTATATTTCCGATAAACAGAACGATGCCCGGCAAAAAGGTGGTGTTATTAAATCGGCCCTTGGCTATTTTGAAGCGTTGAGCCAACATGGTTATAACCTTAATTTTGGAGATATAAATGATTTTGATTTTGACGCGGAAGATTATCTCAACCATATCGTTATTTTGAGTCATCAGATTTCAATACCATCAAAACATTGGTCTAACCTGGATAATTTCGTGAAGAGGGGAGGAACGTTGATTGTTGATGGATTGACAGGTTTTTATAATGAAAATGCCGTCTGTTTAATGAACAATGACTTTCCGTTGAAGAATCTTTTCGGGGGAGAAGTTTCGGAGTTTAAACATGTTGATAAGTTATTTGACCTGGATGTATCCGGTCAGAAACTCAAGACCCACCTTTGGCAGGGAACAATCATTCCCCACACAGGAACTGTCATCTCGCGCAATAACAACCAGCCTACAGGGATTATTAATAATTATGGAAAAGGAAAAGTATTTTGGATTCCTTCCCCACTGGGCTTAGGTGCAAAGATATCAAAAGAATACGAGCCGCTTCTCAGCATTTTCGAACAAGAATTTGATAATACCGGAGCATTCAGGTTTAAAAAATTCCATGAAGGAGTGTTAATGAAAAACATTGAAACATCACAGGGAGTTATTTCAGTACTGATAAATAAGAATAAAGAAAAGCAAACCATTGAACTTATCGGTTTCGAGAAGTATAAACCGCATAGAATGCTGTTTCAGGATAAGGGTGGAGAGATAGTTTCGCAAAACAAAGTCTATATCTATCCGGAAGAAACAATCGTTATAGATTGGCGGAAGAAATAAATCAAAAACTTATCAAATATAATATCATGAAACAATTTAGAATAAACCTACTAAAGGTAGCTATAACATTATCGTTGTTACTTATCTGTATACCTATTTTTCCTCAGAAACACTTCAGTTTAAAATCTCCGGATGAAAAGCTGGAAGTAAAAATAGAGGTTGCACAAACAATAACCTATTCCATTGCTCATCAAGGTGATATAGTCCTTAACCCCTCAACCATAGCAATGGAAATAGAAGGCGGAAAACATTTTGGAATAAATGCCAAAGTGACTAAAGAAAAGCGGAACAAAATAAATCAAACAATTACATCTCCATTCTATAAAAAAGATAAAATCGAAGACACTTGCAATGAACTGGTAATCAGTTTCAGAGAAGGTTTTCATTTGGTATTCAGGGCTTATGATGACGGGGTTGCTTACCGGTTTATATCTTCGCGAAAACAGGATTTTATTGTAAAAAATGAAATTGCGGAGTTCAATGTCGGTGCAACCAATCGGGCATATATTCCTTATGTGAAAACAGAACAAAAATCAAAGACTGGTCAGCTATTCAATTCTTTCGAAAATACCTATGCTAACACTTCCGTGAATCAATGGGAGGGTGAGCGATTGGCCTTTCTTCCGTTATTAGTAGAGACGACTAATAACAAGAAATTAGTAATTACGGAAGCCGATTTGGAAAATTATCCCGGAATGTTTTTAGAGAATGCCGACAAAGACGCCACTCTGAGAAGCTTTTTTGCTCCTTACCCCAAAACAATGAAGCAAGGAGGACACAATATGTTGCAAGAACTTGTAACGGAACGCAAAGATTATATTGCCGAGTGTCGGGCAAAAACACTATTCCCATGGCGAATTATCGCTGTATCATCAAGAGATGAAGAGTTGCTGGATAATGACTTGGTTTATAAACTGGCAGCACCGAGCCGGATTGAAGATACTTCCTGGATAACTCCCGGAAAGGTAGCTTGGGAATGGTGGAATGATTGGAACTTGTACGGTGTTGACTTTGAGACAGGAATAAACAACGAAACCTATAAATACTATATTGATTTTGCATCAAAGTATGGAATTGAATATGTTATTCTGGATGAAGGATGGGCTGTAAACCTGAAAGCCGACCTTTTCGATGTTATCCCCGAGATAAATCTTCCCGAATTGGTGAAATATGCCGGCGAACGCAATGTTGGCATTATCCTATGGGCGGGATATTACGCATTCAACAAAGATATTGAGCGTATCTGCAAGCATTATTCCGAAATGGGAATAAAAGGGTTCAAAGTCGATTTTATGGATAGGGACGATCAACTCATGGTTAATTTCCAATATGAAGCAGCGCGAATTGCTGCGCAATATAAGATGTTGTTGGATTTTCACGGCACATACAAACCTACAGGGCTGCAAAGAACCTATCCGAATGTGATAAACTTTGAAGGTGTGCATGGGCTGGAAACCATGAAGTGGTCCGAGAACACGGTTGATCAGGTTGTGTATGATGTAACCATCCCTTTTATCAGAATGCTGGCAGGTCCGATGGACTATACGCAAGGAGCCATGAAGAATGCGATAAAGAAGAACTATCGTCCGGTTTTCTCTGAAGCTATGAGCCAGGGAACGCGTTGTCGTCAATTGGCACAATATATTATTTTTGAAGCACCATTGACAATGCTGTGCGACAGTCCCTCGAATTACGAAAGAGAAGGGGAATGCGCAGAATTCATAGCTTCCATACCAACCGTATGGGATGAAACAATAGCGTTGAATAGTAAAATTGGCGAATTTGTAACAATTGCCCGTCGAAAAGGAGAAGTATGGTATATTGGTTCTATGACTGATTGGAATAAACGCTCAATCGAGCTGGACTTATCTTTTTTGGATGGCGGTAACTATCAGGCTGAGATTTTTAAGGATGGGATCAATGCAGGCAAAGTAGCAAAAGATTATAAGAAAGAAGTTGTCGAAGTTTCGGGCGGTAGAAAACTGAAAGTTTCTTTAGCCAGCGGCGGTGGATGTGCAATAAAAATCTATAGGAAGTAAATTATGAAAAAGTATATACCCATAATGCTCCTCCTCTTTCTTACGACGGGTTTTTCAACTTCGCTCTTTTCGCAAACAAGTAGGAAAGACTATAGTTTGCAGGTTGACTCAATACTGAATCTGATGACATTGGAAGAAAAAGTGGGGCAGATGATTCAGTATTCTGATGACAGATTGCAGACCGGGCCATCAATCGAACATACAGATCTGTTTGCCGAAATCACGGCAGGAAGAGTAGGTTCCATGTTCAACGTTATGTCTGTTGAACGGATAAGAAGCTATCAGGACATAGCAATGCAAAGTCGTTTGAAAATTCCTTTACTATTTGGGCTTGATGTGGTTCATGGAATGCGAACTACATTTCCCATTCCTTTGGCAGAAGCGGCAAGCTTCGATTTTCAGATGATAGAGCAAACAGCGAGAATTGCCGCTGCCGAAACATCCGCTTATGGCATTCACTGGACATTTGCACCAATGGTCGATATTTCGAGGGATGCCCGCTGGGGAAGGGTGATGGAAGGATCCGGCGAAGACCCATGGCTAGGAAGCCAGATAGCTCGGGCAAGGATAAATGGATTTCAAGGTGAGAATTACAGCAATGCAAAGAGCATAATGGCTTGCGCTAAACATTTTGCAGCTTATGGAGCCGCTGTTGCCGGTAAAGATTATGCAGAAGCCGATATTTCGGAAACAACATTGCATCAAATCTATTTACCCCCATTCAAGGCGGCTGTCGAAGCAAATGTTGCCACAATGATGAATGGCTTTAATGAAATAAACGGCATCCCGGCCAATGCACACAAAGAACTCCAAAGAGATATACTCAAAGGTGCCTGGGATTTTAAAGGTTTTATGGTCAGCGATTGGGGATCTATCGGAGAAATTGCAACCCACGGAATGGCAAAAGACAGCAAGGAAGCAACCAAACTTGCCGTTATTGCCGGTTGCGATATGGATATGCATTCTATGTCTTACAAAAGGAATCTGGTGAATCTGGCCGATGAAGGACAAGTCGACGTTTCACTCATAGATGATGCGGTGAGGCGCATTCTTACAAAGAAGTTCGAATTGGGTCTATTTGATGATCCGTATCGTTATTGCTACCGGGAAAAAGAGTTGAATGACTCTTCCATAATTAAGAAACATCGCTCTGATGCCCGTTTGATGGGTGCAAAATCCGTTGTATTATTAAAAAATGAACAGGTATTACCAATACAACCCAATATCAAAAAGATTGCACTTGTTGGCCCCTTGAATAAATCAAGAGTCGATATGCTGGGTAATTGGAATGCGGCGGGAGAAGAAAATGATGTTATCACAATCTATGAAGGGCTCTGTAGCGCAATGCCGAATACCGAAATTGTTTATATCGAAGGATATAATCTGGAAACAAATGAACTGGAGCCTCTCCCGGATGATATGGCACACTACGATATGATTATTGTCTCAGTCGGCGAAAGAGCTTTAGATTCAGGTGAGGCAAAATCGAAGGTGGATATAACTGTTCATACAAATCAGCAAGCGATGATTAAACATATCAAAAAACAAACGGATAAACCAGTTGTAATGCTGCTGATGGGTGGCAGGCCACTTGTCTTTTCGGAGGCAGAGCCCTTTGCCGATGCAATAGTTATGACCTGGTGGCTTGGTACAGAAGCCGGAAATGCTATATCAGATGTGTTGACCGGAAAGTATAATCCTTCGGGAAAACTACCGGTAACTTTCCCGAAGCATGTGGGCCAATGCCCTATTTATTATAACCACAAAAGAACAGGTAGACCCTGGAAGCCAAATGAAAAGTATGTGTCAGGGTATATGGACGAAACGGCTTTGCCAGCCTATCCTTTTGGATTTGGGTTGAGTTATACTCAATTTGAAATAGGTAAACCCACTTTGGCGCGAAATAATTATGCAATCAATGAACCCGTAACTATACGGGTGAGAATAAAGAATACTGGAGAACGGACCGGAATAGAAACTGTACAATTATACCTGCAAGATGTTGTTAGCTCCATTACACGCCCTGCAATTGAGTTGTGTGGAATACAGCAAGTAAAATTGAATCCTGGCGAAGAGAGGTGGATTGAGTTTGAATTATCGACAGAAGTCTTTGGATTTTATGACAAGAGCGAATTCAAAACAGAAGCCGGAGAGTTTAATATCTATGTCGGAAATAGTTCACAGAATTTGCAGGGCCAATCCTTCTATCTGAAGAAATAACATAGAAATATCTTAATTATGTAAGTCACGTGGAGTCTTTCTAAAAAAGAACTATATCTGTTTATTGATACGTATGCAGAAACCTTAGACACGGAGATTTATTTGGATATGGGTAGCGCGACTTTGTAGAAAACGATTTCCGGAAATGAATAACCTTGGGGCAGAGCCCCGAGGAATTCTATTGATTTAATTCTTCCATGCAATTCATAAAGAATTCGTAACCATTTCGCATACCTAAAGATTAGCAAAAATGCAACATAGAAACAAATCACCAAAACTGTGATGCAGATAGCTTATCTTTCGTATATCCTAAAATAGAATAATCTGGGCACTACTGTCCAAAGAAATTTTCTTGGACGTATTTTAAATTATTAAATATCAATGTT